>JAAYJB010000487.1 GCA_012523155.1 Synergistaceae bacterium
CCTTTACTTGAGGGAACGAACCTGCGGATTTAGGGGTCTCCCTAACATTTGATATTTATTGATATTTATGGTAAGATTTATAAAATATTTGCAGTGCTGGGAGTGAGCAATATGGCGGCGACGATTACATCCATTCGGGAACAGGTTGCATTGTACAAAGGACTAAAAGTTCGGTACCGTACAGCCAAGGGCCGCCGCAAAGTTGAAGAACGCCAGGGTATCATTCTGGAGACCTATCCGAATCTTTTCACACTCTATGTTGAATCTCAGGATAGCAAGGTTTCATTCAGCTATGCGGAGCTATTGACACGTGAGGTGGAGTTGGAGCTTCTTTCCGGAAACAGAAATTAAAGCGTTTTTCCGAGCCCGAGAAAATGCCGCCCCGGCACTCAAGTGACGGGGCGCTTTTTTTTCTTTTCGGAACAAAGGGGGATGTCCATGTCTTTTTTCATCAGGTCAAACGCTAAAATAAACATAAGCCTTAGGGTGGTCGGGAAGCGAGCTGATGGCTACCATGAGTTGAAGTCGCTTTTTTTTCTCCTTTCTTCAATGGAATCATTGACAATAACCCCTCAATATGATCATAATGTCAATGATCTTGTGGAGGTATCCGGAGAAAAGGTCCAGGGACGGAACATTCTTGAGGAAGTGATTGCTCTCGCGAGGAAGAGAACAGATTTCCCGGCACTGCAGATACGGCTTGAAAAGAGCATACCCCCGGGAAGCGGCTTGGGGGGAGGCAGCGGAAATGCGGCGGCGCTGGCTTATTGGATCAATTCCATGAGCGGCGGGCTGACAATAAGGGCTGAGGAAATAGGGTCTGATGTTCCCTTTTTTTTCTGCGGTTCTCCATGGGCGATCGTCAGGGGAAGAGGCGAAAAAGTATTTCCGCTTTTTTCACCACCCACTTCCCCAAAGGTTCTTGTAGCTGTTCCTGAGTGGCAGATGTCTACGGGGGAAGCATATTCTCTTCTCGACACTGTCTGCGGAGAAGAGTACCCTACATCGGGAAAAGGAGCGGAAGCGGAAATAGATTCCCTTATTGCCAGACTCAGGGATGAAAAGAATATCGGTCTCCTTCCGAACGATTTCGCACCTGTTCTGCTGAACGCTCATCCTGAATACGAGCTTCTTTTTGACCTTTTTAAAAGCACTGGAGCATTTGGCTGGGGGATCACGGGAAGCGGCAGCGCAGCTTTTGCCCTTTTTTCAAAAAATGTGAGCCTCTCTGATTCGTTTCGTGAAATGTCGGGATTGAAGTGGATCCGGAAAATTTTTTGTGTGGAGTGATGAAAGATGAAAGGGCAGCGAACTGAAAGATTAATACGTACAGCATCGAGGTTCCTGACATGTCCGTCGAAACAGCTTTCGCTGACGTCTCTGGCCGAGGACTTCCTCGTTTCCAAAACCGTCATAAGCGATGACGTTTCGATTATCGACGAGGCCCTTACGAGAGAAGGACTGGGTGGGATCAGCGTGGACAGGGGAAGGACCGGAGGAGCGTCCTTCGTTCCCCGGATCGCAGCTTCAGTGAAGGATTCCCTTCTCAAGGAGATCATGGAGATCCTGAACAGCGAGGACAGATTTCTTCCGGGCGGACTGGTTTATTACAGCGATATCCTTTTCAATCCCCATTACGCGCTTAGACTTGGATACGCCATGGCGTCCCTGTTCAACGATATGCGTCCCGACGTGGTCATGACCTCTGAAGTGAAGGGGATTCCCCTCGCAATTTTCACAGCCCACGCCATGGGCATTCCCCTGGCGGTCTGCCGTTTCAGAAACAGGGCCAGTGACGGTTCTGCGGTGACTGTCCACTATCCAACGAAAAACGGGGAAGTAAAGGCTATGTACATGGGCACGAAGCAGTTGAACAAGGGGAAAAGGGTGCTCATCGTCGATGATTTCATGAGAGGCGGGAGCACTATCTCCGGCATGCTCCTTGTAGCAAAGGAATTCGGTGCGGAAGTAGCGGGTACAGGTGTATTCATGGTGTCATCCGATCCGGAGGTGAAGGCGGTCTCTTCCTACAGAGCCCTTCTTCGCCTGGACGGGGTTGAAAAACGACAGCCCATGGTGACGCTCTGGGAATAGGGCGAAAACGCAGTAAGTTTGACGATATCCGGGCTCTGATATACAATCCCTCTGACGGAAGGAGGTGACTACATCTTTCATGCGTGTATCTATTAATAAAGAAGAATGCATTGGCTGCGGTGTTTGTGCCCAGGTGTGTCCCGAGGTTTTTTCAATGGATGAAGACGCCGGGATATCCAAGGTTATCCGTCCAGAAGGCGGGGAGTGCGCAAAAGAAGCTGCCGAAAGCTGCCCTGTCGGGTGCATTGTGATAGAGGAGTAATCGGCGAACTGTTGCGAAAAATGTTCAGCGCCTTGCCTTCTTCAGGGACTTCGGCGTATAATTGGCAACGCTTCTTTCCGGGCCTATAGCTCAAGTGGTTAGAGCCACCGGCTCATAACCGGAAGGTTCCTGGTTCGAGTCCAGGTAGGCCCACCACTAAAATCGCCGTTTCCTTCCGGGGAAACGGTTTTTTTATTTTCCGGGGGAGGGTTTTCATGAAAGTTAAGGAACTGCTGCAGAACCTCGACGAAAGCGTTCCATTCAGTTGGGCGGAGGACTGGGACAATTCCGGCATGCTCCTCGGCGATCCCCTTGATGATATCTCAGGAATCGCAGTGTCCCTTGATCCTTCCATGACAGCTGTGAAAATGGCGGCTGAAAAGGGGTGTTCGGTTCTTGTGACCCACCACCCCATAATCTTTAACCCTTTAAAGAAAATTGTAAGCTCGGAAGGCAACGGGTCTGTTCTTGCATTCGCCATGAAAAATTGCATCTCGGTCATATGCCTTCATACAAACTGGGACTCAAGCGAAAAAGGAGTCAACTGTGTTATTGCCTCGGCTCTTGGGCTGAGAAATCCAGTCCCGCTCATTCCCTCTGAGAAAGGAGCGTGGGGACTCGGGGCGGCCGGTGATCTCTGGGACCCACTGCAGGCGGGCCATTGCGGGCGCATGATCCTGGAAACGATGGGACTCAGCCGTCTTGACCTGTACGGCGGGGCTGAAAGGCCGATAAGGCGCATTGCCCTTTGCGGTGGTTCAGGAGGCGACCTGTGGCAAAGGGCCCTCTGGAACGGGGCTGACGCCTTCTTTACTGCTGATGTGAAGTACCACGAGAAAATGGATGCCATTGAAAACGGACTGGCCCTGTTTATCGCAGATCACGGGGAGATGGAATCTTTCTCGCTTGATGCCCTCGCTTCAGTGGTGTCAGCTGCTTCGGGAACTCCGGTTTCCGTTCTGCGCATCCCTTCGCCGGAGTGTTTTTCTGTACAATAAAAGCCGGTTCATCCGGCTATGACTATTTTGATGCAAATGTTATTATGATCCGGGTTCCATATCCAATTCCAGGGATTTATTTCATTTAGAGGTGGTAGGGTAATGAACAGACGTGTTTTCAGCGGAATGAGACCTACGGGTAAACTTCACCTCGGCCACCTGGCAGGGGCGCTTACAAACTGGGTTAAACTCCAGGACGGTTATGAGTGTTTTTACAGTATTGTGGACTGGCACGCGCTCATGTCGGATTACGCAGACAGTTCATCTATCGAGAAGAACTCTGTGGAAGTCCTCCTCGACTGGCTTGCTTCAGGGCTGGATCCGGAAAAATGCGTCATTTTTCTCCAGTCCCATGTACCGCAGCACGCGGAGCTTCACCTTGCGCTTTCCATGGTCACCCCTCTCGGATGGCTACAGAGATGCCCCACCTATAAAGAGCAGATCCTGAACATTCAGAACAAGGATCTGAGCACTTACGCTTTCCTGGGCTACCCGGTACTCATGGCCGCTGACATCCTTCTCTACAAGGCCGGAATTGTCCCGGTGGGGGAGGACCAGAGCGCACACCTTGAAATCAGCCGAGAGATGGCGAGAAGGTTCAACTCTTTCTATGGTGAAATTCTCCCCGAGCCCCAGATAATGCTTACACCTACTCCAAAAGTGCCGGGGACGGACGGCAGGAAGATGAGCAAATCCTACGGCAACTCGATCAATATCGCGGATACGTCCGAAGAGATCTGGGAAAAACTTCGCCCAATGATCACAGACCCCGCCCGTGAAAGACGGACCGATCCGGGCGACCCCGATAAATGCCCCGTCTGGGACATCCACAAGGTGTTCAACAACAGTGAGGAAGAGAAGGCGGAAATAGCGAACGGCTGCCGGACCGCAGGCATAGGCTGCGTGGACTGCAAGAAAAAGCTTCGTACCCATGTGGACAGAGTGATGTCGCCCATACGGGAGAAAAGGACTTTCTTTGAAAAGAATCCCTCACTTCTCCAGGACATCCTGAGGGAGGGTGCGGTAAAGGCGAAAAAAGTTGCACAGCAGACCATCGACGAAGTGATCACGGCGATCAGGTTTGTTCCGAGAGGATAGGTTGATGTGGAGGAACAGTCCCGGGAACTGAGCTGCTTCCAGGCGGATATCGAAGGTTTTTCAGGCCCCTTCGACCTGCTTTGTTATCTCGTGGAGAACAGGCAGCTCGAGGCGGCACGCATATCCGTAGGCCAGGTCGTCCGTATTTACGGCGCTTATCTCGCAAATACGGGAAAGGTTTCCGTTGCCGTCGTGTCGGAGTTTCTTTCCATGGCGTCGTCTCTGGTGCTGAACAAGATACGCTCTCTCTTCCCCCAAAGAGAAACCGGAGAAGAGGACAGCGATTATTCGATCATCGACGAGGGCGCGAACGTAGAGGAAAAGCTCTCCCGCTACAGGCCGTACAGGTTAGCTGCGGCATTTCTGGCGAAGTGCAGGGAGCGCCAGGATAAAATGTTTGCAAGGGAATCCGAGGAAATCGAGGAACCTTCCTGGGGGCTGGGAGATCTGTTCGGCCTCTGCAACATTTGGTGGGATCTGCTTGAGGCACACAGGGGAACTGCTGGAAAGGGGAAAATTTCTTTGTTCGATGACGGGATGTACATGGAAGGTGTTCCTGCACCCCTTCCTGACGAAGCCCAGATCGAGAAGAAAATTTCAGAAATAATGGCCGGTCTCCAGGGAAAGCAATGGGTGAGCCTCTCGGCACTTCTGGGAGAGAACAGGAATGCGGCGGCATTTGTGGTTACTCTGCTCTCTCTCCTCGAAATGAGCAGAATGGGTTATATCAGACTATACCAAGAGGTGTTATTTCAGGATGTCCTCATCTGCCCGCTTTGATACACTTTCTGAAACCGCGGCAAAGATTGAAGCGATCCTTTTTACTGCTTCATCACCCGTTTCGGTGAAGGAGCTGGCTGAAGCGCTGGCCATCCCCCAGTCCGCAGCGGCGAACGAAATCAGGAACCTGTTCTCCTACCTGGAGAAGACCGGTTCCGGAATAGTGCTCCAGGAGCTCGCGGGAGGATGGAAGCTCATGACATCACCGCTGGCTTCAGATGCAGTCGCCCGTTTTCGGGATACGGCACAAAGGCAGAAAATACGGCTCAGCAAGGCTGCAGTTGAAACACTGGCTGTGATAGCCTACAACCAACCTGTAACAAGAAGCGAGATAGAAGATATACGGGGCGTGAGGTGCGAACGTGTTATCGAAACGCTGCTCTCTCACGGCATTGTACGTATCGCAGGGAGAAAGAAAGGGACAGGATCTCCGCTCCTGTACAGGACGACTGACCTGTTTCTCGAGACTTTCGGTCTTGCAGCCATATCAGATCTTCCCACCCTTGAGGAACTTCAGGAACTGGGACATGAAAGCTATCAGCCGACACGTACTCCGGGTACTGTCATGGCTGAAGCCGCAGCATCCCGGGAAAGGGACGGGGAATGAAGATGGAGCAGGGGATACGACTCAACCGCTATCTTGCCATGTGCGGAGCAGGTGCACGGAGAAAAGTTGAATCACTTATTGCCGAAGGCCGGGTCAGGGTGGACGGAAAGGTAGTTCTCATGCCGGGCTATAGGGTAGACGATACCGTCCGGGTTACCGTTGACGGGATTCCGGTTGCCCCGGAGGAGAAAAAGTACATAGTGATCAACAAACCTTCCGGATGGGTCTGCTCAGTGAGCGACGCATTCGACCCGATAATTGTCGATCTGCTCCCGGAAACCTGCAGGCAGTACCGGCTTTTCCCGGTAGGACGCCTTGACAGGGAGAGCGAAGGCCTGCTCATTCTCACCAACGACGGAGAATTTGCCCAGGAGATTCTGCATCCCTCAAAAAATATTCTCAGGGAATATCACGTTCTTCTTGACAGGGAAATATCCCGCAGGGAAATCAGGTTATGGATGGCAGGTACAGAGCTTGACGGACATTTTTTGAAGCCCCTGAATGTCCGGGTTCTTGAAAAAGAGCCCGGGAACAGGTGGGTATCCGTGGTAATAGGCGAGGGGATCAAACGCGAGGTGAGGCGGATGGCCCAGTCGATCGGCTTCCAGGTCCTGATGCTTGTCAGGAAAAGAATTGGTAAAATGGAACTGGAAAATCTCCCGAAAGGAGAATTTATCGAATTTTCCCGGTCCGAACTCTGGAGAGCCATACGGTCAGGCCGGAAAATATAGGACTTCTCTCCTTCGATAAAAGGTTTCATTTCTGCCGGAATCCGCAGGGAGAGCGGTAGTTTCCGGAAATGGAGGAAACAATACATGGGTGTTTCAATTATTGTAGCCATAGACGGGCCTGCGGGTGCCGGAAAGAGTACAGTTGCAAGGCTTGTGGCACAAAGACTGGGTGTGCCTTATCTCGATACAGGAGCCCTGTATCGGGCTATTGCTTTTTTTCTCGACTCCCGGAATATCCCGCCTGTAGAAAACACTGTTCTTACCGACGCGCTTTCGACCCTCTCCATAGAGTTTTCGGACAGAGGGCTGCTGCTCAACGGTGAAGAGGCTGGTTCCCGAATACGGTCGCCCCATGTTGATTCTATAGTGTCACAGTATTCGGCACTGCCGATGGTCCGCAGACGGCTTCTGTCCATTCAGCGGGACCAGGGGAAAAAAGGGCTTGTGGCGGACGGACGTGACATGGGAACGGTTGTCTTTCCCGATGCAACGGTGAAAATATTCCTTACGGCATCGGACGCGGTCCGGGCAAGGCGGCGTTACCTTGAACTCCGTGCCAGGGGGGAAAACGTTGCTTTCGACGATGTACTGGACGTGATCCGCCGGAGAGACAGGATCGATGCCGAACGTACCTCCGCACCGCTAAAAAAGGCAGACGATGCGGTCGAGATCAATACCGACGGCCTTACTGCCGAAGAGGCCGCACGGGAAATTCTGATGCATATTGAGAGAAGAGCCGCGGAAAGTGAGGCACATCAATGACTTTTTTTCAAAAGACCTTCTATTTCCTTGTCAAATGGTTTTTCTTTATCTGCCTGAAGGTCTACAACAGGCTGTCGATCAGGTGGGGAACATCTCTTCCTGACCGGAACGTTATCGTGATCGCCAACCACTGCAGCAATCTCGACCCTGTGATCATGGGGGCTGTTTTTCCGGGAAGGGTCCGCTTCCTGGCGAAATCGGAGCTGTTTGAACCGTTCCTTTTCGGAAGCATGGTTCGTGCACTCGGAGCCGTGCCCGTGGATAAACAGGACAGCCAGAGCGCCGGGACGGCCCTGAAAGCCTTTCTCAAGCTTCTGAAAGAGGGCGAGAATGTGCTTCTTTTCCCCGAAGGCGGACGCTCCCTGGACGGCAAACTGAAACCCCTCGAGGGTGGAGCCGCCCTTATTGCCATGAAGTCCGGGGCACCTATTGTACCTGCTTTCGTTACCGGGACATTCGAAGCAATGCCCCCGGGGGCAAAGTGGGTCAAACCGGTCCATCTGGCCGTCGTCTTTGGTGAAACCATTGAAACCGGGGAATACATATCTCTCGGCAGGGAAGGCCGGGACAAGCTGGTCAGGAAGCTCCAGGAAACCCTTGAATCTCTCGAACCCCTGGCACTTGAGCTGAAGTAAATGGTGCGAAAGGCGGTCCTTGCGGCTCTAGAGCTTCCAAAGCAGGAGTTTGATCCCTCCGTCCTCCTGGAAGAACTGAAGCTTCTCCTGCTAAATCTCGGAATCGAGACGGTGGGTACAGCTGTTCAGAAGCGGGACAAACAGGATCCGGCTTTTCTCGTTGGGAAAGGCAAGGCAGAAGAGCTCGGGCTTTTCTGCAAATCAGCGGGAGCAACCCTGATCGTCTGCAACGAGAACCTTTCCCCGGGACAGAAGAACAGCCTGCAGAAATGCACAGGGGTCGAGGTATGGGATCGTCCGTTTGTGATAATGAAGATTTTTGAAAAAAGGGCCGCCACTTCGGAAGCGAAGCTCCAGGTTGAGATGGCCCTGTGCAAATACGAGATCCCTCACCTCAAGGGGCTTGGAGCCCAAATGTCCCGCCTGGGCGGTGGCATCGGGACACGAGGTCCCGGAGAGACGGAATTCGAAAGACACCGGAGGAAGCTTGAGAGAAGGGTACGGGATATCGGAAAAAAACTTCAGGTGCTGAAGCGAAAACGGTCACTACAGAGGGACAGGCGCAGAAAGATGAATATTCCTGTCGTTTCTCTGGTAGGGTATACCAACAGCGGAAAATCTTCTCTTCTGAAAGTGCTCAGCAGGGATTCAAGTCTTCTAACGGAAAACAGGCTTTTTTCGACCCTGGACACCTTTATGAGAAAGGTTCGGCTTCCATCAGGAAGAGAAATTCTTCTCTCGGACACAGTAGGCTTTATAAGGGATCTTCCTCCCGGGCTCGTTGCTGCCTTTCGAACAACACTCGAGGAGATAGTGACGTCATCGTTTCTCGTGATCGTTCTCGACGCATCCGCCACGGATCTTTGCGAGATCAAGGAGGTCGTGGAGAAAACCCTTCACGAAATAGGCGCGGGGAAAATTCCCCGACTGTTTGCCCTGAACAAGTCCGACCTTCTTGATACGAATTCTTTGGAAATGATCCGCAGCCGTTTTCTTGAGGCCGGAGAAGCGGCAGTGAGCACGAGTGCGGTAATGGGGACAGGGCTCCCGGAATTTTTGGCTTTATTGGACACTTTTTTGCAGAAAACCGAGGCAGCTTCCAGCGAAGGGGATGTTGAGCAATGATCCGAAGCATGACGGGGTTCACAAGGGAAATTCGGGCCTTCGAGTGGGGAACTCTTACAATTGAGCTTTCTTCTGTAAATCACAGGTACCAGGAGATCTCCATAAGGATGCCGAGAGAAATGGCCTCTTTCGAGTCAGCCATATCCGGAATGATTCGTTCGGGGCTTGGAAGAGGCAAAATTCGCCTTCACGGGGAAATAAGCTGGGCACCAAGGTTCCGGGCTCTCGTGATCGACAGGGATGTACTGGCCGGCTATTACTCACAGCTCCTTACTCTCTCGGGAGACCTTGGGGAAACAAGCAGACCTTCCCTTTCATCGCTCCTTTCACTGCCGGGCGTCATGGATTCTCCATCGGTTCTTGCCATGGTGGAAAAAGAAGTTGGAGAAGCGCTGGAGGATGTTATTGGAAATGCGCTCGGCAGCCTTTCCGAAATGAGAGAGAAGGAGGGCGGGCACCTCCTGAAAGCGATCACAGGGTACCTTGACTCGTTTGAAGAAATGATTTCCTCTGTCGAAACGTACTGGAACAGCAAAAAGAGTGAACTTTTCGAAGAACTCAGAACGAGGGTAACGGTACTGCTCGAAGGTGTCACATCTGAAGCGGACCAGGGACGAGTTGCCCAGGAACTGGCGATCATGGGTGATAAATGGGACATATCTGAAGAATTCGTTCGGTCCAAAAGCCACTGCAGCCAGTTCCGTTCCATTCTTGCCGGCCCTTCATCGGAAGGCCGGAAGCTTGACTTCCTTCTCCAGGAGATGAACAGGGAAGTGAACACAATGGGCTCGAAGATCACCGACGCAGATCTTCGCTGGATGGTAGTTGAAGCCAAGACCCTCCTTGAAAAGATCAGGGAACAGGTCCAGAACGTGGAGTGATCGATATGACTTCAAAGCTTGTTCATATAGGTTTCGGCAATATGATCGTGGGTGACCGGATCGTTGCGATCATCCACCCCACATCCGCCCCTATCAAGCGACTTAAGGAAGAGGCAAAAGAAGACGGGCGCCTTATCGACGCGACCCAGGGGAGAAAGACACGGGCAATCCTGGTAACGGACAGTAATCATGTCGTGTTGTCGGCGATCCAGCCCGAGACGATAGTCAACAGGTTCGAGGATGACGCCGAGGATGAATCTTCAAGGCAGGGGTAGGCTGTTCGTCCTTTCGGGACCAAGCGGTGCAGGAAAGGGGACCCTTCGCAAAAAAGCGTTCGAGGATCTTGATGGCATCGTGTTCTCCATTTCCTGCACAACACGCTCTGTACGGGAGGGTGAACAGGACGGGGTGGATTACCGCTTTGTCTCGAAAGATGCCTTTCGTGAGCTGCTGGGGCGGGGAAAGTTTCTCGAACATGCCTTTGTGCATGGCCATTACTACGGCACTCTCAGGGAAGATGTGGAAAATGCTCTCGGGCAGGGACTCGACATCATCCTTGAAATAGACGTCCAGGGAGCTTTTCAAATACGGGAAGAGATGCCGGAGAGCATACTCATTTTTGTATCACCACCCTCACTCGGTGAGCTTGAAAGAAGGTTGAGGGAACGAGGGACGGAAAGCGAAAATATGCTCGCTCTCAGGCTGAAAAATGCCCGGCTGGAAATAGACAGGACCGGAGAGTATGATTATGTGATCATTAACGACGACGCTGAAAGAGCGTCAGCTGAACTGAAAAGAATAATTCTCGCTTACAGGGAGAAAAAGGGGGTAATACCATGATTTTTTACGATATTGACTCGCTGGCTGAAAAGCAGGGCATCGACAACAAGTACCTTCTGACAGTCGCAGTTGCGAACAGGGCGAGGACCCTGAGCGAGCAGAAGGGGAGAACCCTGGACGAGGACAACGAGAAATTTATTTCCACGGCACTCCAGGAGTTTGACTTCAGCGCCGTCCACATTTCTCTTGAAGACTCCCCATCCGGAAAAGACGGAGCTGTTCCGGACAGCAGCCATGAATGAATGGAAACATAAACGGAAAATCGTTCTCGGAATCACGGGTGGGATTTCAGCCTACAAGAGCCCGGAAATAGTCCGTGCCCTCGTCAAATCGGGATGTGATGTGGAAGTTGTCCTGACCGAAGACGGGGAGAGGTTTGTCAGCCCCATGGTCCTTTCAGTCCTTTCGGGACGGCGCACCTGGACGCAGCGTGATTTCCTTTCAGATGAGTACGGATGGAAAATCCCACACATCAGCCTTGCAGACTGGGCGGATGCCGTTCTCATTGCACCCTGCACTGCTGAAACAATTTCCAGGATCGCCCAGGGTTCCGGTAAGGAACTGCTCTGTTCAACAGTCCTTGCGACACGATCCCCCGTGGTCGTTTTCCCCGCAATGAATGTGCATATGCTGAACCACCCGTCCACGGCAAGGAACCTGGAAATCCTCAAAGAGATGGGGATGATCGTATCGGAGCCCGAGACGGGAAGCCTGGCATGCGGTTATGAAGGAAAAGGAAGGCTTCCAGCAGTGGATGCCATCCTTGATGAGATGTGGCGTGCCATTTGCCCCTTCAAGACTCTCGAGGGAAGGAATATCCTCGTGACCGCCGGACCGACCTGGGAATTTCTTGACCCGGTCCGTTTTATCAGCAACCCGAGCACCGGGAAAATGGGATACGCAATGGCGAGGACTGCCTGGTACAGAGGAGGCTCGGTGTCTTTCGTTCACGGTCCCTGCAGCTTCGGAAACCTAGCGGGATTTTCTGTGTATCCGGTGGTGTCGGCGGAAGAAATGAAACGAACAGTTCTCTCTCTTGCAGACGAAATGGACTATGTTGTCAAGGCTGCTGCAGTGGGAGACTACAGGGCTGCCTCCTTCAGCGAACGGAAAATCAAACGGGAGAAAGAGGACATACTCCGCCTTGAACTTGTCCAGAACACCGATATTGCTGCAGCACTCGGGGAACGGAAAAAAAAGGGGCAGATCCTGGTAGGGTTTGCTGCAGAGAGCCATGATCTCGTGGAAAACGCCTCAGGCAAGATGAAGAGGAAGAACCTCGATTTTATTGCTGCCAACGATATCACTGGAACAGACACCGGTTTCGGCAGCGATACGAATGAGGTGAAACTACTCGGTGTCGACGGGACCATTTCGGAATTTTCCGGAACGAAGGATGATGTTGCGGAGGGAATATGGAACCGGATACTCGGGGAGGACCTTCCCCGGTGAAGAAAGGTGGTCTCCCTTGCCTTTATGGGATGTGAACGTTCCTGGGCCGTGGTGGAACAGTCTGACGTACGAATTCACGGAACATGCGGAACCCGGGGGAAGGGCACTGGTTCCCGTGGGAAAGGGTTTCCGTCACGGCATAATTGAAAGAGGACCAGTAGGCCGCCCTACCGGCGAAGGTTTTACGATCCGCCAGGCAAGGGCGGTTTCTGACGCTGAGCCCCTCCTTCTCCAAACAATGCTGCAGCTCGTGTCCTGGGCAGGAAAAACGTTTCTCTGCGGCCCCGGAGAAACACTTAAGACTGCTGTTCCAGCTTCGATCCTCTCCTTTCCCGAGCCTTTCCCGTCTTTCTCCGGCAACCCTGGAAGAAAAATACAGGGCATCTACGAAGAGGTTTTTCTCTACGAGTGCAGAACACGGAAAAGGTGGATTCAATTTATAGAACGCATAGAAAATGCGGAACCATTTCTCGTCCTTTTTCCGGAGCATGAAATGGCGTCCTCTTTTTTCGATCTTCTTCCGACTATACTGAAGGAGAGGACGATTTTGTGGCCTTCAGGCGGAGGCAAAAAGCTCCATAACACCTGGCTTACGGCACGGGCCGGGGGAGTTTCCGGAATTGTAGGGGGACCGGGTGCCGTTTTTGCACCTCTTCCGTTTCTTTCATCCGTAATTGTGGACGAGGAAAGCAGCGGTGCATTCAGAAGCTATAATAAACCCTTTATTAATGCCAGAACCATCGCAGGGAGGAGAGCCCTCCTCGAAAAATCATCTCTCACACTTGCAGGCAGGCTTCCCTCATCCAGGGTTTACCTGAGGGGGCGTCCTGTTTGCACGACAGCAGCGCCACGGCATTCAGTCAGGTATGTAGACATACGGAAGGGCTTTGCCTCAGAAACTCCCGGAGTGGAGGGAAATCTCCGCCTTTCCGAGGCCCTTCTTGCAGAAACAAAAAATGCGCTCGTACGGGGGAAAACAGCGCTGTGGCTCCTCGACAGAAAGGGGTACGCAGGGGAAGTGGCCTGCGAAGACTGCGGCAATTCCGTAAGATGCCCCAGGTGTTCCGGAATCATGGCGTGGGAAGAAAAAAAAGGCAGACTTCGCTGTTCATCGTGCGGGACATCAAAGCCCATTCCGGAATTCTGCCCCATCTGCAGAGGCACCCTTCTGACGGGGAAAAGGCCGGGTCTCGAGGCTCTTTTTCCTGTCGCCAGGGCCATTGCACAGGAGGGTATTCCTGTTATGCTCTGGAACGAGGCCAGGACGACCGGAAAGAAGAACAGGCTCGCGCTGAAAAAAGAACTCGCAACGGGCGGTATCGTTCTTGGAACCCGTGCCGCCCTTGCTTTATGCGATATGGCGGAAATAGGTTTCGCAGCCTGGATAGATGCCGACGGAGAGACACGGAGTGTCTCTTACCAAGCGAAATTCAATGCATTTTCCATGGCCTGGGAATCATTCTGGAGGGGAAACGAGGGGACGGACCGCGTAGTTCTACTTCAGAGTAGGCGTCCGGGAACCAGCTGGCAAAGAGGCATGGTCAGCGGCTGGGAGAAATTTTGGGAGGATGAGCTGGCGGAACGGAAGGAGCTTGGTCTTCCCCCATATGCTTTTCTGGTTGAAATCAGTGCACGGTCAGCGGAACAGAAAGAGAGTATAATGTCAAAACTGGAAGAATCAGGTTTTCTCCCCATGGATCCCGGCACCCCTCCCCTTATTTTCTGGGTGGCTGCTGAATCTCTTTCCAGGGTCCACGGCGTTCTTGCACCGTTTTTTTCAATCGGGAATTCACGGAAAGGATTCCCCGAAATAAAAGTCTGGATCGACTGAGATCCAGCGAGGAGGATTCACCCATGCCTGTAGTGTCGATAATAGGAAGACCCAATGTGGGCAAATCATCGCTTTTCAACCGCCTTACCGGCCGCAGGGAAGCTATAGTGGATGATATGCCGGGAGTGACGAGAGACCGGCTTTACGGAGAAGCAGAGTGGCGGGATAGAAAGTTTTACGTTGTCGATACGGGAGGATTTCTCGCGAAAGACGAACACGCATTTGTTCATGGAATGAGGCAGCAGGTGCGGACAGCCCTTGCTGAAAGCGACGTTGTTCTCTTTATGATCGACGGTAGGGAAGGACCCACGTGGATGGACGATGACGTGGCGGATATGCTGAGAAAATCAGGGAAACCGGTCATCGTTGTGGCAAACAAGATCGACGATAGTATTCACGAAGATCTTGTCTACCAAGCCTACTCCCTCGGGTTTGATGAAGTTATCGGCATAAGCGCAGAGCACAAGCGCAACATCTATGATCTCCTCGACCTTGTTATCGAGAAGCTGCCGAAAGATGAGCCGATGGCCGAAGCATCTTCTGAAGTCAGGGTAGCAATCGTCGGGAAACCGAACGTAGGGAAATCAAGCCTTCTCAATTATCTTGCAGGAGAGGAACGCTCACTCGTGACCGACATCCCGGGGACTACCCGTGATGCGGTCGATACCTCGGTGACGATCGGAGGAGTTTCTTTCAGGCTTATCGATACCGCAGGGCTGCGGAGAAAAAGCAGGATAGAGGACAACATCGAGTATTATTCCTACATCAGGACTCTCCAGGCAATAGACAGGTGCGATGTCGCCCTTCTCCTGATGGATGCCACTGAGCCGTTCACAGACCAGGACAAAAAGCTGGCCTCGGAAATCTCGGAAAGAGGAAAGGGAATAGTCCTCCTTGTGAATAAATGGGACCTGCTCGGGAAAAAAGACGAACTCGGCGATGTGATGAAACGCAAACTGAAAGACGAGATGGGGTTCGTTTCCTTTGCCCCCCTGCACTTTATTTCTGCCCTCACAGGCAGGGGCATACAGAAAGTGCCGGAACTAGTGCTCAAGGTGAACGGAAACAGGAACAGCAGGATCGGAACAACGCTTCTGAACAGGCTTGTACGTGATATCCTTGCTTTTGACAGGCTTCCGACTGATTCCAGGGGAAGGGCGTTCAAAATTTTCTACTGTACCCAGGCGGAAATTGCCCCGCCCACGTTCATTTTCTTTGTCAACTTCCCCGACCTGGCCGAAAAGGCCTTTGAAAATCACATGGAGAAGGAATTGCGGTCACTTGCTGACTTTGAGGGGACTCCCCTGCGAATTTTCTGGCGCGGAAAAGAGGAAAAATCAAGTTAACACTTGACCTGAACCGCACTTGCTGGTAATAATAGGCTGAACAGTGGTTTTAAGTGGTACCAGGCTTTATTTGAATGGTTCCACATCATAATTCAAGAGGAGGTTGTACAAGGTGACCAAGGCAGAACTCGTAACTGAGGTAGCAAAGGCGACAGGGTTGAACAAGAAGGCATCCGGCGCTGCCGTCGGAGCAGTTTTCGAAGCCATCGAAAGCGCGCTTTCCAAGGGCGAGAAGGTCCAGCTCGTGGGATTCGGCACGTTCGAGGTCAGGAAAAGAGCTGCGCGGGAAGGCCGGAATCCCCAGGACCCGAAGAAAGTTATCAAGATTCCTGCCAAGAATGTCCCTGTTTTCAGACCGGGCAAAGCTCTCAAGGACAAGGTGGAATAAGCTCCTCTGTTTTCTTTTTCACTGCCTCTTTCCTATCAAACAGGAAAGAGGCCTTTTTTATTCTCAGCGCATCGCCGCAATTCCAGCCACTGAATCGCGGACAGTTCTTCAGCCCTGGAGTTTTCCCCTATTCCGGTCTGTTCAAAGAAGCTCTGCCATGGCAGAGCAGGCTGAAACCCACGAAGGTTTTTCAAAAGTTTTTTTCTGCGCTGGGAAAATCCCGAACGTAGCATTCCCCGCCACAAACTGTCCACCGGCAGTTCGCGATGTTCTCCGGTAAGGTGGATTTCCAGCAGGCACGAATCGACACCCGGAACCGGGCGGAACACTTCCCGGGGGACATTTCTAACTGAAGATGCCTTCCCCATCAATTCGAGAGTGATTCCCAGCGGATAACGGTTCTTTGTCCCTGACGAAGCTGTGATGCGCTCTGCTGCCTCTTTCTGGACCATGAGGAGAAAATACTGTACTGAAGGAAGCTCTTCGAGCAGTCTCCAGATAAGGGGGGTAGTGATGTTATAGGGAATATTCGCAATCACTTTCTCGGGTGGAGGAGAAAAGGAAGAGTATGCCGTCTCCATGGCATCCCCCCAGATGAGCCTGAACCTCCGGGAATGAAGGGCTTCTATATCGGAAAGGAAGGGCTCCAGGCCCCTGTCGATTTCCACGCTGTACAGAAGAGTACAGGAAGCTGCAAGTATTTCCCTTGTGAGCACTCCCTTTCCCGGTCCGATCTCCAGGATGACGTCTTGTGCGCCGGGAGATGCCCGTTCCACGATGAACTTTAGAATGTTCCGGTCCACAAGGAAATTCTGACCGAGGCTCTTCTTGTGACGAAAGTTTCTGGACTCCATTGTTTCAGCCCTCGTATTCACAAAATAAAAAAGCGGGGCTGTATGCCCCGCATATCATTTCTGGTCGGGACGAGAGGATTCGAACCTCCGACCACCTGCACCCCATGCAGGTACGCTAACCAGACTGCGCTACGTCCCGTGCTGACCGGGATATTCTACCCTGTTCCGACGTTCTGGTCAAGGGAGAAAAAATAATGTACTCTTTTGAAAAAGAGGGAGAGGCGCAGCCTCTCCCTCCAGACAGATGAACCTATGCTTCCGCCTTTACCGGCTGCTTGCCCATTTCGGCGAGCTGCTTGTAAATTTCGTACCGCTTTTTGGCATCCATTTCGGCCTTTTCAAAAAGCTGTTCCGCCACTTCGGGGAACGTTTTCGTCAAAGAAGCGTACCGAACTTCACTCATCAGGTATTCTTTGAAATCGGCCTTCGGTTCCTTGGAGTCAAGAATGAAAGGATTCTTTCCTTCAAGCTCGAGGTCCGGATTGTACCTGTAGAGATGCCAGTATCCCGCATCCACTGCCTTCTTCGTCTGCTCCTGGGTCTTGCCCATTCCCGCCTGGATCCCGTGAGCTATGCAGGGTGCGTAGGCGATGACGAGGGAGGGTCCCTTGTAGGCCTCGGCTTCCTTCAGTGCCTTCATGAGCTGGTTCTTGTCGGCGCCCATACCGACCTGGGCAACATACACGTACCCGTAGGTCATGGCTATCCTTCCAAGGTCCTTCTTTTTCACTCGTTTGCCTGCAGCAGCGAACTTGGCGACGGCAGCGGTGGGAGTTGCCTTCGAGGACTGGCCGCCGGTGTTGGAATAAACTTCGGTGTCAAGAACGAACACGTTCACGTCTTCACCGGAAGCAAGGACATGGTCGAGGCCGCCGAAACCGATATCGTAGGCCCAGCCGTCACCTCCGAAGATCCATACGGACTTCTTGACGAGGTAGTCCTTTCTGCAGGCTATCTCGCACAGGAGCTTGTTGCCTTCCACCCCGATATCACGGTCGAGAACCGCAAGAACCTTTTCGGCTGCAGCCTTGGATTTTTCCCCGTCGTCCATGGATTCAAGCCACTCGCTGAAAACCGCCTTCATGTCTTCGGGAATATCCATCTCCACAAGCCCCTTCATCGCATCGACGATATACATCATGGTGGCGTTGAGTGAGAGTTTCATGCCGTAACCGTATTCCGCATTATCCTCGAAGAGGGAGTTGGCCCATGCAGGTCCCTGTCCTTTTGCATTGACAGTGTAGGGCATGCTCGGCGCTGATCCTCCCCAGATGGAAGAGCATCCGGTGGCGTTGGCTACGATCATCCTGTCGCCGAAAAGCTGCGTAACGAGCTTAATGTAAGGTGTTTCTCCGCATCCCGCGCACGCTCCCGAGAACTCAAGGAGCGGCTGGGAGAACTGGCTTCCCTTAACGGTAAACTTGTTTGTTTCGCCAGATTTATCCGAAAGGGTGAGGCCGTAGTTCCAGTTCGGGATTTCCTTCTCCTGGCTCGAAAGAGGTTTCATTTCGAGGGCACCGACCGGGCAAATGTCCGCGCAGTTTCCGCATCCGAGGCAGTCTAGAGCGTTGACCTGCATCTTGTATTTATGCCCCGGGAACTCCTTGCCCTTTACGTCAACGGCACCAAATCCTTCCGGTGCGCCAGCAGCTTCTTCATCGTTCAGAAGGAAAGGACGGATCGCGGCATGGGGGCACACCATAGAGCACTGGTTGCACTGGATGCACTTGTCGCTATTCCACTCGGGGACGTTGACTGCAACACCCCGTTTTTCGAAAGCCGCTGTCCCTAACGGGAACTGGCCATCCTCGCGGCCGATGAAAGCACTCACAGGAACACTATCGCCCTTCTGAGCATTGATAGGCATGCAGACTTCCCTTACGAAATCAGGAATTTCCTCGGGAAGGCCGCTCACAAGAACAGGATCCGTCGTTGCTTCGGCCCATTCGGCAGGTACCTCGATCTTTTTCAGGGCATCCATTCCGGCATCCACAGCCTTATAGTTCATCTCGAGAATTTTTTCGCCCTTTTTGCCGTAGGTGTGATCAATGGCGTCCTTCATGTATTTCACAGCATCCTCAATGGGAATGACGCCGGAAAGTTTGAAGAATGCAGACTGCATGATCATGTTGATCCTGTTGCCGAGTCCGATCTCCTCGCCGATATCGGTTCCGTTGAGGATGTAAAAGTTGATCTTCTTGTTTGCGAGGTACCGTTTCACCCTGGCCGGCAAATGGCTTTCAAGGTCCTCAAGGGAAGTCCACTGCGTGTTCAGAAGGAACGTTCCGCCTTCCTTCAGGCCTGCGAGCACATCGTACAGGTGGACGTACTCCTGCTTGTGACATGCGATGAAGTCAGCCGTGTCGATAAGGTATGTCGACTTGATGGGCTTCTTGCCGAAGCGGAGGTGGGAAACAGTAATACCGCCTGACTTCTTCGAGTCATAGGCGAAATATCCCTGGGCGTACAGGTCAGTCTCGTCACCGATAATCTTGATGGAATTCTTGTTGGCCCCCACCGTTCCGTCGGAGCCAAGACCCCAGAACTTACAGCGGATGGTTCCTTCAGGTGCCGCGGCGATCTCCTCGGCGACGGGAAGAGAGGTAAAGGTCACATCGTCGGTGATGCTGATGGTGAAATGGTCTCTCGGCTGATAGGACTTGAGGTTATC
>JAAYJB010000488.1 GCA_012523155.1 Synergistaceae bacterium
ACCCCATCCCCCGGTTGCCGTTCCAGCGCTCCAGGGCGCCGAAGGAGGCTTCAGGGGCAGGCTCGGCATGGGGGTCGATGTGTCCCTTCGCAATATAGGAAAGAACCCGGGGAAAACGGTTCAGTCCGTGGGAGGCGACACCGTCGCAGCTGTTGTCGGTGAACATCACGGCTGCCCGGGCAGCCGTCTTTTCGGGGAAGCCGTACTTGAGGAGGATTTTTTCGAAAGTCTCCTTCATTTCATCATAGGGTATACGCATGGGCATCACGCCTTTCTCCGGTGAGAAAAAAGAGAGCGGTTTCCCGGCTCGGATTCCATATTACCGACCAAGAGGGAATTCGTCAATGTTCGACAGGACAAAATAACGTTCTGCCAGATAGAACTATAGTACCTTTCCTCCCTGTTTCCTCAGTGTGCACCGATTGGACGAATCATGGCTCAGGCCCGCCCGGCCCGAAATACAACGGTTACCGGGCGGATAAGAGAAATGGAAAGGAGATTTTCACTCTTGCAAAAAAGGGGAAACAGTTTACTATATGTTTGCGCCCTGGTCGCCGGTGGGTCCCATGCCCCTCATCGAACGACCTTTCCGGCGATTTGAAAACAACCGGATCTCTCCCCGCCTGAGTTCCTTCCGGCAGGATGAGGGTATCGGGCTAGTATTCGAGGTGCTGCAAAAAACTGAATAACGCAAGGAGGTTTCCGAAAATGCAAGAAACACCGTGCTGCCCCCGGTTTGACCCGGAACCCTGGGATGGGAAGACAAACGAGTGGAATGAGAAGCCTTTTCTGGCGGCGACGATGCCTGTGCTGTTCCACATGCCTTTCCCGCGGCTCGTCAACAGGACGATGACCCGCCTGTGGCAGAGGGCGCAGGAATACTCCATAGCGCCGGACATGGAGGATTTCCTTCTGCTGGTCCATGACCCTTCGCCGTGGAAGTCGCGCTATTATCTTGCAGTGACCGGCGTGCACCCCGACCTGGAAAAGGATATGGTCACATTCTCCGGAACCTTCATCTGCAGGGTTTTCGACGGACCGTACAACGACGTCCCGAAATTCATGGCGGAGGCAGATGCCTGGCTGCGAAGCATAGACAAGACACCGAAGGAACATTTTTTCTTCTTTACCACCTGCCCCAGGTGCGCCAGGATCTACGGGCACAATTACATGGTGGATTTCGTCAGGGTCTGACGGTTTCTCCCTCACGCAAATCCCGGGCTTGTAATCCATTCACCTTCATTCCTCCTTTTCCCTACTGCGGCAGAGGCTTCTTTCGGCCGCTGCGGCTGTCCTTGACATTCGGCGGACGAATGGCTAAAATGCATTTTGCATTGCGGATAAAAAATCCATGGAGCGAAACGACAATGGAAAACGGAAACATCAGGGTCATCTCACGGGCTTTTTCAATACTGGTCCACCTGGCGAAGGAGAAACGGCCTCTGGGCATCACGGAGATTGCATCCTCCGTCTCTCTTCCAAAGGCCACGGTGTACCGCATTCTCGACAGCCTCGAGGCCGAGCGGGCCGTCCTGAACCGGGGCGGCGAGTACGAACTCGGTCCCGTGACGCTGTTGCTGGCGGATGCCTACCGAAGCCAGGTGGGTTTTGCCGAGGCCGCCCGGTCTCACCTTCTCTCCCTCAGGAACGAAACGAAGGAAACGGTCCACCTCTTCGTCTACGAAAGGGGAGAGTTTTACTACCTGGACAAGATCGAAAGCCCCTACCAGGTGCGCATGCACTCCCGCATCGGCGGCCGGGCCTCCCTTTTCCGCCTCTCCGCCGGAAAGGCCCTTCTCGCCGGGATGTCCCCGGACGATCTGAAAGAACTTCCTGAGCCTGTTCCCGACGAAGTTGCCGCTGAATTCCCCGACATCCGTTCCAGGGGATATGCCGTGGACGACGAGCAGAACGAACAGGGGCTCCGGTGCGTGGGAGCGGCCATCCATGACGGCTCGGGACGGCCTAGGGGCGCCGTGAGCGTCTCCGCGCCGGTGTACCGGTTTCCGGCCGATCTCCTGGAGAAATATGGTTCTCTCGTTGTACGATCGGCGGAGGCCATCGGCAGGGAAATTTCGTGCTTTGAAGCATGTCCGTGTTCCGGCGGGCGGTCCGCCGGATAAAAGAAAAAGGGAAACCAGAAGGAGGAAGACAGTATGATCAAGACCAACAAGCTCGTCATGATACCCGGACCCACACCCGTGGTGCGTTCCATCCAGGACCAGATGGCCAGGGAAACCGTGGCCTTCGGCGATGCCGCTTTCGTGAAGGATTTTTCCGAGGTCATCGCCGACCTGAAGGCCATGTGGCGGTGCGACGGCGAAGTGTTCGTCGTGGCCGGCTCCGGCACCATGGGCATGGAAATGGCCATCGCCAACACCACGAAGCGGGGGGATAACGTCCTCATCTGCTCCAACGGCTACTTCGGCGACAGGTTCATCGACATGTGCACCCGGAAGGGGCTCAACACCGATGTCATCTCCGCCGAATGGGGCGCATCGGTGACTCCGGAGATGGTGGAGAAGAAGCTGGCGGAGAAACAGTACCAGGTGGTGACGGTGACCCACGTGGAGACTTCCACCGGTGTCGAGGCCCCCATCGCGGCTATCGGCGAAGTGATGAAGAAGCACCCTGAGATCATCTACATCGTGGACGGAGTGGCCGCTTCCGGCGGCGCCGACCAGTACATGGACACCATGGGCATCGACGTGGTGCTTTCCTGCACCCAGAAGGCCTTCGGCGTGGCGCCTGGCCTGACCATGGTATGGGCCAGCGCGAAGGCCATGGAAAAGAGAAAGAGCCTCGGTGCCATTCCCGAGTCCTACATCGATTTCGACAAGTGGCTCCCCGTCATGCACGATCCCTCGAAGTACTGGGGAACACCCGCCATCAACCTTGTCTGGGCGCTGAAGGAATCCGTGCGCATCATGAAGGAGGAGGGCCTCGAGGAGCGCTATGCCCGCCACCGCCGACAGGCCGCCATGTTCGACGCCGCCCTTGAGGCCATCGGTTTCAGGGTCGCCGCGGAGAAGGCTTTCCGCGCGCCCACGCTCTCCGTCTACCTCTACCCTGAAGGTTCCGGCATCGACGACGCCAAGTTCCGCACCGTCCTCGCCGGCGAGGGCGCCCAGACTGCGGGGTGCCTGGGCGGATTCGCCGGCAAGGGCTTCCGCATGGGCCACATGGGCAACATCGACAAGCACACCCTCGTCTCGGCCATTGCCGCCGTGGAGCGGAGCTGCGTGAAGTGCGGGTATGCAATAGAGCTCGGAAAGGCCCTGGGCGTTCTCCAGAAAGGGCTCGTGAACGAGTAGTGTTCCTGTGAAGAAGAAAGAGGGGGCGGAGATTCCGTCCCCTTTCTTTTCGTATTTCGGCCATTTTTCCGGGGAGGTGTTTTTGTGAGTTCTGTACAGGAAGCTCCACAACTCATGCTTGACGGCTTTGCCTGAGCGCAGGCCGTTCTCGCGGCCTGCGGGAAAGGACTGGGAATATCGAGGGAAACGGCGGTCCGGATCGGCTCCGGTTTCGCAAGCGGAATGCGCACGGGAGACACCTGCGGCGCCGTGGCGGGTGCCGTTATGGTCCTGGGGCTTCGCTACGGGTCCGAAGAGTGCGTCACGGCGGCAGGGAGAGCGGCGGTGTACGGGAAGGTGGAGGAGTTCACCAGGCGGTTTCGGGAGCGGAACGGATTTCTTCTCTGCCGCGATCTCCTCGGGCTTGACACGAGCACCCCGGAGGGGCTGGCAAAGGCGAAGGAACTGAACCTCTTCCGTACGCGGTGTCCTGCCCTTGTCGAAGACGCCGCCGCTATCCTCGAAGAGATGGAAGGGGAAGCGGAATAGTATCCCGAAGGGACACGAAAAAACCCGGACCGGAGGTTCACCCGGTCCGGGTTTTTGTTTCCCGCTGAAGGCGTCCGGCTAGAAGCCCAGTTCTTCCCCGACGACGAATACGTGGAAGGGCGTGGATCTCGGGCGCTTGCTGATGATGGTGGTGACGTTGCAGATCCTCGTCTCGGTCTGGCAGTTCATGCAGAGCCCGGTCTGGGTGCAGGGGTTGGGCAGGCCGATTCTCTTGTTGTTGACGGGGGCGGCGACCATCTGGATGCGCTCCTCGGCGGCGTCAAGGTCTTTCACGATCTTGTTCGTCCCGAGAACGACGATGACCTTGCCGGGGCCGAAGATCATGGC
>JAAYJB010000489.1 GCA_012523155.1 Synergistaceae bacterium
AAAAAACCCCCGGAAAAGCTTTCCGGGGGCATGACGTCTTTGCCTTTTTTAAGGTTTTTTTGCGGCAAGACAAACTACCAGCCTTTGACCGTTTCGAAGATACTGTCTGGAATGTCTCCGGCGAAAAAGTCCTTGAATGATTCCTCGATTATATCCACGGCCTCATCCGCCTGTTTCTTTGAGATCACAAGCGGGGGCTGTATTCTCAGGACGCTCCCGCTGAAGAAAGAGAGAAGCAATCCTCTTTCCCATGCACGGTAACAGATTTTTGCAGCAGCTTCACCGTTGCGTTCTTTTGTTTCACGATCCTTTACAAGGTCTACACCGATGGAGAGCCCGATTCCCCTCACGTCGCCGATGATTTCATATTTTTTCTGCATTTCGAGAAAACGGTTCTTTATATGCGCTCCGAGATCGACAGCGTTCTGCAGCAGGTTTTCCTCCCGTATAACCGAGATCGTCGCAAGGGCCGCCGCACAGCAGACCGGGCTGCCTGCGGCAGTGAAAAGATGGGCCGGGGCCTGCCATTTTTCCATAAGGTCTGCCCTCGCAACCACTGCGCCAAGCGGAAGTCCCGAAGCTATGGCTTTTCCCATGACAATGGCATCGGGCACAACATCGAAATTTTCTATGCCGAACCATTTGCCCGTACGGCCGAATCCCTGCTGAACCTCCTCGGAGACGAGAAGGATTCCGTATTCGTCGCAGAGCTTCCGAAGGGACTGCATATATTTCTTTGGAGGAACGACAAGCCCTGAATCGCCCTGTATGGGCTCGATTACTATTGCGGCCGTCTCGTCGGGAGGGATGTTCGTGGAAAAGGCGATGCGTATCTGTTCGATCGCGTAGTCTGCCACCTCATCCTCGGTCATTCCGGGGAAAGGCGTGCGATAAGGATCAGGGTATGGGACATGGTAAATGTCCGGAAGCAGCGGGCCGAGTCCCCTGTGCATAGGCAGGCTCACGGCACTCATGGAAAGAGCGCCGTATGTGCTTCCGTGGTATGCCCTGAGATACGCGAGGATTTTAGGACGCCCCGTGGCTATCCTGGCAAGCTTGATAATTCCGTCGTTTGCATCGGAACCTGCGAGACCGTAATAGGCTCTTTTGCGGAAATCTCCGGGAGTTATGGCGAGAAGTTCTTTCGTCAGCTCGATGATGGGTTCATGGTACATATAGACATGTGTATAAAGGATGAGATCCTCTGTTTGTTTCCGGATCGCCTCCACAACTTTCGGATGACAGTGCCCTGTATTCACCGCACCCGCGCTTGCAAGAAAATCGATGTACGTGTTTCCGTCTACATCTTCAACTGTTGCCCCCCTTCCTCTTTTGACGACGAGGGGATAATACGGCAACTTGGCCGCCGGCGACGTTATAGCCCTGTCTTCTTCCACCAGTCGAAGGCAGCGGCTGATATCTCTTTTTCCGGTAAACATTTCGTGTTCATCTCCCTGCAGTTGTTTTCAGGCGCGGTGATTTCCGCACGACAGTGAAAAAAGGCGGGAGGCATGCCGGACATAGCCGCTGCCTCCCGCCTTTTTAGAAACTGGAATCAGCGGGCTATGCCCGACTCCTTGTAGATCCGGTCCATAAGATCCTTGCCGACGATCTCTTCCATCTTGGGCCACACTACCTTGCGGACGTGTCCGGCCACTGCGTCAAGCTGTTCCTGGGTGAGCATTACGATCTCCCAGCCGTATTCCTTGACGAGTTTCTGCCGGTACTCCTCGTCAGCCTCTTCAGCACGGGCCCACTGGACTGCCGATTCTTCCTGGGCCGCTTTCAGCATGACTTCCTGGTCTTCCTTGGGGATCTTGTTCCAGAGGTCCATGTTGATGGCAAACCACCAGGATTCAAAGTAGTCGTTGTACTGGATCCAGACCTTGTTGACGTCCTTGAACTGCCATGCCTGGAAAGGAGGCCCTCCCATCTGGCCGTCTGCGATCCCGGTCTGAATGGCGCTGTAGGCCTCGGCGTAGGGGATAGGAGTAGCAATGTAGCCGAGAGCCTCGTAGGTCCACTCGCACGGCTTGATGGGCATAACACGAACCTTCAGGCCGTGGCTGGCTCCCGGTTCGGCAAACTTCTCGGGAACCTTGTTGAGCGAAACTCCGGCCATGCCGATGGGCACCACTGCAAGCGCCTGAATGTTGTGCTTCGCCCACAGGTCCTGGATGATCTTGTAGGCCCAACCGTCAGGCCCGTAAACAGTCTGGGCCTCTTTGGCGTTCGTGACGATGTAGGGGAAATAGTAAGCAAGGTTCAGCTGCGGGTCGAAATTGGCATTGGCCTGGGCCATGCTCATCTCGATGGTTCCCCTCTGGACCATTTCGAAAATCTCCGTCCAGTCCCCAAGGACTCCACCGGAGAAGACGTCGATCTGGATCCTTCCGTTGGTTCCCTCGAAGACTTTCTTCGCAAATGACTTTGCCCTGAGGTCATAGTCGCTGTCCACAGGGTGGACCTGTGCAAGGCGCATCTTGAACTGCGGCTCCGCCGCTGTCGCGATTCCGAAAAATGCGACCAGGAACGAAAGAGCCAGAAGACAGACCAGTAATTTTTTCGTTGTATTGGTAAATTTCATGCTGTACCTCCTTTTTCCTGTAAAGGTTTCATCCGATTGTTGTTGAAACAGGTCTTGAACGCTGTATTGCTGTCGTTTTTCCTTTCATCCCCTCCTTTGTCACCGTGTGGTGATTCACTTACTTGATTCCCATGATCAGC
>JAAYJB010000098.1 GCA_012523155.1 Synergistaceae bacterium
CGCCGTTTCGCTTCTTCCTGCCATTCCATACTGTAGGCGTTTCCTTCGAAACGGAAGTTTCTGCTCTCTGACGCTGCGAACCGGATGGATTCTATGGCTGCGTCGATAACGTCAAGCTCCCCGATTTTTGACTCTATCATATCGCCCATCTTTTCCAGGCCCCAGGCCCACGCAGCCAGGACCATAGTAAGAGGTCCGGCTATGGACTGGGAAGCCCCCGGTGCGCGAAATTCGAACTTGTTGCCTGTGAAGGCGATGGGGGCGGTCCGGTTTCTGTCTGAGTTATCCGCCATGACCGAGGGGAGTTTATTCATCCCAAGGTCGATAAGCGCCTGGGCGGGCATGTCGTCAGGAAGCCCTTTTTCAACCGCCTCGAGAATATTTGTCAGGGTGGTGCCAAGATAGGCGCTCATTATGGCAGGGGGGGCCTCGTTTCCTCCAAGCCGGTGTATATTGCCGGGAGAGGCGATGGAAGCCCTGAACAGGCTGTGGAACTTCGAAGCCCCAAGCAGGAAAGCGCTCAAAAACATGAGGAACTGTATGTTCTTCCTGTGGTTCGACGAAGGCATCAGCAGGTTCCGCCCCTCACTGTCCATAATGGAGAAATTTACGTGCTTGCCGCTTCCGTTCAGCCCCGCGAAGGGCTTTTCGTGGAGGAGAAGCTGGAAATCGTGACGCTTTGCCATCTTCCTCATGATGTCCATTATCTGCTGGTTCTGGTCGCATGCGAGGTTGGCGTCAGCGAACTGGGGGGCGAACTCGAACTGGCACGGGGCAACCTCGTTGTGTCTCGTGGTTATAACCACACCAAGACGGTAAAGGTCACGTTCCACGTCCTCCATGAAAGAGAGTACCCGTGAAGGGATAGACCCGAAATAATGATCCTCCATCTGCTGGCCCTTCGGGGGACAGCACCCCAGAAGGGTCCTTCCACAGTATTTCAGGTCCATGCGGTCCTTTGCCACCGGGTTATCCACCAGGAAAAACTCCTGTTCGGCGCCCACGGTCACATGTGCCCACTTTATCCCCCTGTTTCCGAAAAGCTTCAGAAGCCTCATGGACCTGGTCTCTACGGCGTCCACCGCTTTCAGCAGGGGTGTCTTGAGATCGAGGGGGGTGCCGTCGTAGGATATGAACACCGATGGTATGCACAGTGTCCCTCCCTTTTTCGACATCATGATGAACGCCGGGCTCGAAGGGTCCCACGCGCTGTAGCCCCTTGCCTCGAAAGTAGACCTGATCCCTCCCGAGGGGAGGGAGGAAGCGTCCGGTTCGCTCTGGATCAGTTCTTTGCCCTTGAACGATTCAATGGGCATTCCGTTCTCGTCCTTTGACATGAACGACATATGCTTTTCAGCCGTCAGCTCTGTACGGGGGTGAAACCAGTGTGTCCAGTGAGTTGCCCCCTTTGACAGGGCCCATTCCTTCATCGCTGCCGCCACCATGTCCGCCATGGCCGAATCGAGTTTCTGGCCTCCTTCTATGGAAGCCATCAGGGCCTCGAAGATATGCTGGGGCAGCCGCTCCTTCATTGCACGCCTGTCAAAAACATACATCCCGAAAATATCTCTCGCCTTATCGAACTCCATCTGGTTCAGCTCCCTTCAAAAGCTGCATAAAATAAAAAAGATGCTAATTTATATCACCGCTATATAATATTAGTCAAGAGAAAACAGAAAAATAGCTGCATAAAATTTAAAAAAACATTATTTTGCAGGTTGATGTTTATGGGCTCCCTGAAAAAATGTTCGGTTTTGCTGCTTGATTTCATTCTTTCTTTCGCCGGGAATGTTTCATGAAGCTCATTCTCCATTCCTTATGGTGTAAAATCTCAAAAGGAGATTTTTTGCCATTTGTTGTTTGTCCCGTTGCGGGACAGCCATCACTAACCTGAAAGGTGGAGATTGCCGATGTTGCTTCGAAAGGAGTTCACTTTCGATGCCGCCCACAATCTCGTGGAATATCACGGAAAATGCGAACGGCTCCACGGTCACACCTATAAACTGGCGGTGACACTTAAAGGCATTCCCGATAAAGAGGGAATGATAATCGATTTCTGCGAAGTGTCCTCCCTGGTGAGGGAAAAAGTTGTATCGAAGCTGGACCATGCATATTTGAACGATATAGTGCCCCAGCCCACGGCGGAGTATATTGCCCGGTGGGTCTGGGAGCAGGTGGAAGAACCTCTGCGGAGACCGAACTGCACCCTGTGGAGCGTCGAGGTGTGGGAAACGGCGACGAGCTGTGCCGTGCTCACGGCGGAGGATTTCGACCGTGCGTGATGTCCAGAGCGAGCGTGACGGAAGAAGAATATCCATCGACAGGGTAGGAGTGAGCAATGTTTCCTATCCGGTGGTTGTCCTCGACCAGAAGGAGAACATCCAGCACACAGTGGCGGCAGTGTCCATGTCCGTGTCCCTTCCCCATGAATACAGGGGTACTCACATGAGCCGCTTTATCGAAGTACTGCACGAATTCCAGGGAAGACTGACCATCTCCAGCATGGAGCATATAGCGGAGCATCTCAGGAAGGTCCTTGACGCGGAATGCGCAGAGATCGTTTTCTCCTTTCCCTATTTCATCGCCAGAAACGCACCCGTGACCGGCATGAGCAGTTTTACGAGGTACGATGTCTCGTTCCTGGCCACAAAGGGGGACCAGTTCGACCTGGTCACTGTTGTAACGGTTCCGGTGCAGACCCTCTGCCCCTGTTCCAGGGAGATTTCTGAAGCGGGGGCCCACAACCAGAGGGCTTCGGTGGAGATCTCAGTCAGAATGAAAGGGCTTGTCTGGATAGAGGAGCTTGTGGAAATCGCCGAAAAAAATGCATCGGCCCCGGTTTATACACTCCTGAAGCGGGAGGATGAAAAGTTCGTCACGGAGCAGGCCTATAACAATCCACGCTTCGTTGAGGATGTGCTGCGCGATGTCGCAGTGGACCTGGAAGCCGAGGAGAGGGTGGTCTGGTACCGTATCCGGGTCGTGAGCAACGAGAGCATACATAATCATGACGCTTTCGCATCCCTCGAAAGAGACAAAGAGGGATCGGAAAAAGAAAGAGTCCGGGGGTGAAAGGTATGAATGTTGTATTCTGGGGCAAGGAATTCCTCAGGCTGAAAGAATCCCTTGAAAAGGCTCTGAGCGGACACCAAGTGATCATAGCCGACCCGGCGGACGGCGCAGGGGCCCTTGCCTCGGCCGAGATCCTTGTAGTGAGACCCGTGACAGTGGATGAAAAACTGCTCAGCGGGGCACCATCTCTGCGCCTTGTCCAGCAGTGGGGGGCCGGTGCCGAGGGAATCGACCTCGAGGCCTGTTCCGGACGGGGAGTTTATGCCTGCAATGTACCGTCCATCGGTACGGGAAACGCCGAAGGTGTGGCGGAGATAGCGTTTCTTCACATGCTGCTCCTGGCCAAGCGTTTCTTCAGGGCGCAGGAAAAACTGCGTGAAGGTAAAGTGTATACCCCTCCGGGAGTTGCTCTCTGGGGCAAAAAAGCCTGCATTATCGGCCTGGGCAACGTGGGCAGGTCCATTGCGGCAAGAATGAAGGCGTTCGGGATGAACGTCGTCGGGATCAACAGGACGAGCCCTTCCGAATGCTCACTGTGGGGGATCGACTCCTACGTTCCGCTGGATAGGATCGAAGAGGGGGTCAAAGGTGCGAGATTTATCGTCGTCTCCCTTGCCCTTGGCCCCGGGACGGAGGGTATTATCGGCGAGCGCGTGTTCCGGGCCATGGAAAGGGATGCCTTCTTCATCAACGTGGCACGCGGACCTGTTGTGGACCGGCAGGCTCTTGAAAAGGCTCTCGACGACGGACTCATAGCCGGGGCAGGCCTTGATGTGCTCTGGGAAGAGCCTCACAGTCCCGACGACCCTCTTCTGAACAATCCGAAAGTGGTGGTCACTCCCCATATCGGCGGTGTCAATGATGCATCCTTCGCGGGAGTGCTTGGTTTCATAGCCGGCAACGTTGACCTTGTCGCCGGCGGAAAGCCTCCCCTTTCGTGTCTCAACGAAAAAGAGATGGAGCGGGGGCACCCGTGACGGAAAAAATGTCCGGGATTTTCCGCAGGATCCTGTATTTTGCCCTGATACTGGTTATTGCGGTAAGCGCCGTAAAGGTATACATGCTCTGGTGGGATCGATACGAGGCCATTAATCCACAGGTCATTGCCGCTACCTCGTACACCCACACGGACCAGATCCCGGCACGGGGCATTCTGATCTGGAGGGAGGAAATCGTTTCATCGAGGTGGAACGGCCCGGTGGATTATCCTTCCCTGGAGCCAAGGCGCGTGGGCATGGGGGAAACCATCGCTGTAATTTCTGCCTCGTCCGGGCGCATGGCCGTGAAAGCGGGAAGAGTGGGATACTTTATTCCCGCACTGGACGGCGCAGAGGGCAACTGGACCTACTCCGCTTTCTGGAACGGCATGGCCCCGCTTCCGGAGCCGCCCGACCCTGTCTTTTTCTCCCCGGGAGGGTTCGTGGAAAAAGGAAAACCCGTGGGTAAAATCATCCTTCAGCCCCAGGAGCTCCGGTGTATCCTCTATGCCGATGTTACCCCTGCCCTTGAAAGAGATATACGATCCGGAACCGTTCGGGTGAAGGCAAAAGACGGAGAATGGCCGGGAAAAGCCGAGGTGAGGGTGGCCAGTTTTCACGGCTCGAAGGTCAAGCTGTACCTTACACTTCCCTTTTTCCCTCCCGAAATTGTAGTTTCAAGGGGAATCAGGCTTTTGCTCGAGGCAGGGGAGCAGGCGGGAGTGTCCCTTCCGGAATCAGCAGTGGTCTACCGGGAAGGAAAGCTCGGCGTCTTCAGTGTGGAGGGTAACCGCGTGGAGTTTCGTGAGATCACCGGTATGCCGGTGGAAGGTGGCCGGTTTTTTATTACCGGAGGTGTGAAGCCGGGCAATATAGCCATATTGAATGCCCGCAGCGCAAAGGAAGGGAAAATAAGGTTATGGTAGCCATTCGGGAAAATATTGAGCGTATACGGAACGAAATCAGGGACGCGGAAGTCTCCTGCGGCAGGCGGCCCGGAGAGGTCCGTCTCGTAGCGGTCACCAAGACGCGCCCCATTAATGATATTATTGAAGCTGTACGGTGCGGCATAGAAATGGTGGGGGAGAACAGGGTCCAGGAACTTGTGGAAAAAGTGGGGACCTGGCCGCAGGATTTGCCTGTGCAATGGAGGCTTATCGGCCATCTGCAGCGCAATAAAGCCAGAAAAGCCGTTCAGGCTGCATCCGCTGTGGATTCGGTGGATTCCCTCGAGCTCGCTGCTTTCCTGTCGAAGCTTGCCGGAGAAGGAGGGAAAAAACTCCCGGTACTTCTTGAGATCAACACGTCCGGTGAAGGATCGAAGAACGGGATCGCCCCCGGGGAAACAGAAAAATTTCTCGAGGAGATATTAAAGACATGTCCCTTTCTCTCTGTGGAGGGATTTATGACAATAGGGCCGCTTGGCGGGGACGAATCAAAGGTGAGAAAAGCATTCTCCCTGCTTCGGTCCCTTTGCGGGAAAGCCAGGGATTCTTTCACCCTTCCCCTGCCTGTTCTGTCAATGGGGATGAGCGGAGATTTCCGGTGGGCTGTACAGGAAGGAAGCACCATGGTGCGCATTGGTTCGGCCCTTTTTGGTGATAGAACTTACAAATGACCGGAGGTGGAGACGTGCTTGAACGACTTATGGCTTTTTTGGGACTTGTGGACCGGGATGCTGATGAAGAATACGATGACGATCTGCAGCCCGATATGGAGGAGCGCAGGGAGCGTGTGATCAAGCCTGCGGCAGGTGAAGCGTCCCTCATTATAGTCAGGGGTGCTTCCGGAGCCGAAAGGAAAGAGGAACTTGCCGAGTCCATCAGGGAGGGCAAAATGCTTCTCGTGGACCTGAGGGGCATGGAAAAAGAACCGGGACAGAGCCTTCTCGACTTTCTATGCGGCGTCGCCTTTGCGAACAGGGGTGCTGTGACCCGTGTCGCGGGCGGGATCTTTGTAGCCGCGCCGAGGAAGACAATGATAGAGGAATGGGAGGAAGAATACGTTGCCGGATCTGATGACAGCCCGGGACATTGAGAGCAAAGCTTTTTCAAGGGGAATGCGCGGCTATGCAATGGACGAGGTGGATGAATTCCTCGACCGGGTCGCCGAGGACGTACAGGAGTATTCCATCCGATGCAATGAACTCGCCCGGAAAATAGACAGGCTCGAAGAACAGATAAAGGAATACGATAACCTTAAAGAAACGCTTCAGGGCACGCTCCTTATGGCCCAGAAAAGCGCCGAGGCAAAGGAAGAGGCAGCGAAAAGGCAGGCTGAAAATACGATTTCGGAGGCGAAGCTTCGGGCTGACCAGATCATCTCTGAAGCAGTCGCCGTCAAAGACAGGGAGCGCAGGGAGATCCAGCGTCTCCGCCAGCTCAGGCAGGAATTCAAGGCGGAGTTCCGTGCCCTGCTCTCTAAATTTTCCTCCCTCGCTGACGGCGATGAGGAAGCCCGGCCTGAGGAGGACGAGATCTCCAGGTGAAAAATCCCGTCCGCCATCTTTCCGACCCGGTGCGTTTTGTCAGGGGCGTGGGCCCGGTAAGGGAAAACATGCTTGCCAGGCTGGAGGTCCGCACGGCGGAGGACCTTCTTTATTTCTTCCCGTTTCGCTACGAGGACCGGAGGAATATCGTTCCTCTCTCCGCTCTCAGGGGAGGAGAGACGGCATCCGCTGCAGCCAGGGTCGTCGCGTTTGAAAAGCGGAAGAGCATGAAGAAAGGTCTTTCCGTTATTACAGTGCTTCTCTCCGATGGAAGAGGGATGGCACGTGCCGTCTGGTTCAACCGTGTGGGGCTGGAGAAGATCCTGGTTCCCGGGGTCCGTGTTCTTCTCTATGGGAAGGCAGATGTGCGGGGAGGAACACTCCAGATGACGAACCCTGAGTTCGAAATACTGGACGAGGGAGAGGACGAGGCGGAGGCTGCAGGCATCATGCCTGTCTATCCCTCTACAGCCGGTCTGTCACAGAAGGCGATCCGGAAGATGGTCCGTTCGGCAATCGATGACTTCCTGCCGTCCCTGGAAGAATTCCTCCCTGGAGATTTTCGTTTACGGCTTTCACTGTCCGGCATACGGGATTCCATTAAGGAGATGCATTTCCCGTCCTCCCGTGAAGACTGGAAGGCAGCGAGACACAGGCTGGCTTTCGACGAATTCTTTCTGCTTCAGGCAGGGCTTGCACTGCGGAGAAGGAGAACAGGAGAGGATGCCGGAACGGCCCCTTCACTTCCCCCGGGGAAGCTTGTCCGGAAATGCCTGAACGAGCTGCTCCCATTTCCTCTTACTCCCGGACAGAGGAAGGCAGTGGATGAAATATTCGGCGATATGTCACGCAGCGTTCCCATGAACCGTCTTCTCCAGGGAGATGTAGGCTCAGGAAAAACGGCTGTTGGACTGCTTGCATTACTTGCAGCCCTCGACGGGGGATGCCAGGGGGCCTTTCTCGCACCAACTGAAATACTTGCACGCCAGCATTTTCAGAGACTTGCCCCGCTTGTGGGGGCGCTCGGGGCGAAATGCGCCCTCCTCACCGGTTCTCTCCCTGCGAAGGAAAAAGAAGGGATCCAGAAGGGCCTGGAAGCCGGGGAAATAGACATAGCGATCGGTACTCATGCCCTTATTTCGGAAAAAACAGGTTTCGCGAGGATGGGCCTGGCCATTGTTGACGAACAGCATCGTTTCGGAGTGCTTCAGAAACACGCCTTCCGTTCCAAGGGGGAAAACCCCCATGTTCTCGTTATGACTGCGACCCCGATCCCAAGAACACTCACCCTCACGGTGTACGGAGACCTCTCCGTTTCAGTGATCCCTGATCTTCCCCCGGGGAGGCAGCCAGTGGAAACCCGGGCCGTCAGCAGGAAAAAAATCCCCTCCCTCCTCTCTTTTCTGGATGACCGCATGAGTGACGGGGAGCGGGTCTACTGGATTTGTCCCCTCATAGAGGAAAGCGAGAAAATGGACCTGTCCGCTGCGGAGGCAAGGTATGAAGAACTGCAGCAGCGCTTCCCTTCACGGGGAGTTGGCATCCTTCACGGCCGCCTTCCCGCTGATGAAAAGGAAAAGGTAATGGATGACTTTCAGAAGGGAACGGTATCCCTTCTTGTCTCCACTACTGTAGTGGAAGTGGGGGTGGATGTGCCGGAAGCCACGGTGATGGTCGTTGAGGATGCGGCTCGTTTCGGGCTGTCCCAGCTCCATCAGCTCCGGGGCCGCGTCGGCAGGGGGGGAAGAAAGGGATGGTGTATTCTCGTTGCATCTCCCGGAACGCAGGAGAGCAGAGAGCGTATCGAGGCGTTCTGTTCAGAGAGCAGCGGTTTTGCCATCGCGGAGGCCGACCTCAGGCTCAGGGGGCCGGGCGAAGTCTGCGGCGTGAGGCAGTCAGGCATAACCGACTTTCGGGTGGCCGACCTCGTACGGGATGCTGATCTTCTTGGATCTGCACGAAAAGAGGCTTTTTCACTCATAGGCGAGGATCCGGATCTTTCATCCTGCCCGAAATTGAAAGAAAGACTTTATTCTTTGCTGGGGAGGTCGCTGAATCTTGTGGAAACAGCGTAACACTGCTCTCCCCGGACCGGAAGACGAGGAAGCGGTGTACGGGCGGTATCTTTCTTCGCTCCTGGCGAGAGGTGTCCTGACAAAAGCCGGGGCGATCATGAAGATGGAGCGGAAAGGAGCTTCCCGAGAACTTGCTGAAAGAATTGCAGAAAAATTCGAAGAGGCCGGGATGATCGATGACCGTGCCTATGCGCTGCTTTTTGCCGAAACTCATCCTGAATGGGGCAGACGCAGGCTTCAGGATGAACTTCGCAGGAAAGGCGTCGAAGGACGTTTTATCCGGAAATCCCTTGAAGACCTTGACGAAGAAGCCAGGGCAGCCGCTCTTGCGGAAGAATGGGCAGGATTCGGTGTGGAGGAAAGAAAAATCACCGAAAGGCTTCTGCGGAGAGGCTTTCCCTTTTCCGTCAGCAGAAAGGCAGCGGAAAGGGCTTGTGAGGGTGAAGGCTGACCTGTAAAATAAAGGTGCAGGAAAATATGCAAACCATGTTTTCTCAAAAACAGCACCTTGAAAATTAAATTGAGGAGTGATTACAGCACTATGAATTTCTTGACAGCAATCATAGCAATATTTGTGGGAATTGCCGCCGGTACAGGGGCGGGGTTCCTGCTTTCCAAAGCCCTGGGAGCAAGAAATCTTGAAAGTGCGAAGGCACAGGCCAGGAGCATCCTGAGGGAAGCTCAGCAGTCCGGAGAACACTTCAAGAGGGAAAAGCTCGCCGAGGCGAAGGAAGAGATTTTCAAGCTCAGGCAGGAAGTTGAACGGGAAGGGAAAGAACGCCGTTCAGAACTGCAGCGGGCTGAAAGGCGCCTGGAACAGAAAGAAGAGAACCTCGACAAAAAGCTTGACCGTCTCTCTCACAGGGAGGAAGAGCTCAAAACAAAGCAGGAAGAGCTCCAGGAACGGATTGGGGAAGTTGAGGAGACGAAACGGAAACAGCTTGCCCGCCTTGAGGAAATCGCAGGCATGACCAGTGAGGATGCCCGTGCGCTCCTTCTGCGCAAAACGGAAGAGGACGCGCAGCATATGCTCGGGATGCGGATCAAGGAACTTGAAGAAAAGGCAAAGCGTGAGGCCGAGCGAAAGGCAAGAGAGATCATCGTTACCGCTGTACAGCGCTGTGCCGTTGAACACACTTCCGAAGCGGCCGTAAGCGTGGTTCACCTCCCCTCTGATGAAATGAAGGGAAGGATCATCGGAAGGGAAGGGCGTAATATCAGGACATTCGAAACACTTGCCGGGGTGGATCTCATCGTCGACGATACTCCGGAAGCGGTGACCCTGAGCAGCTTCGATCCTGTTCGCAGGGAAATAGCACGACTGTCCCTCGAGAGGCTTGTCACGGACGGAAGGATCCATCCGGCACGCATTGAGGAACTGATCGAAAAGGCAACGAGGGACGTGGAAGAGCAGATCATAGAAGCCGGAGAAAGCGCTCTTCTCGAGACGGGAATAAAGAACATGCACTCAGAGCTGGTCCGCACGCTCGGCCAGCTGAAATTCCGGTTCAGCTACGGACAAAATGCGCTTCAGCACAGCCTTGAGGTCGCATATATTTCGGGAATGATAGCCGCTGAACTGGGTCTTGACGAGGAAATCGCCCGCCGCGCCGGTCTGCTCCATGATCTCGGCAAGGCGGTTGACCATCAGATCGAAGGTCCCCATGCCCTCATCGGGGCCGATCTCGCCAGACGGTACAACGAGACTCCTGAAATCGTGAACGCCATAGCCGCTCACCACGAGGACCAGGAGGCGAAAAGTGTCTACGACGTTATAGTAGCGGCTGCCGACGCGGTAAGCGCATCCAGGCCCGGTGCCAGGAGGGAAAGTCTTGACGCGTACGTGAAGCGTCTTGAGAAGCTCGAGGAGCTTGCTAAGAGCTTCGGAGGCGTCAGCAAGGCCTATGCCATCCAGGCCGGCCGCGAAGTCCGGGTGGTGGTTTCCCCCAACATCTCCGATGACGGGGTCGTCCACAAGATCGCCTACGACATCGCCCGGAAAATAGAGGAAGAAATGAAATATCCCGGCCAGATCAAGGTGACGGTCACCCGGGAGACCCGGGCCACTGAATACGCGAAATAGGCCGGATATGAAAATCCTGTTCATAGGAGATATTATGGGCAGTCCGGGGAGGAAGGCCGCGGCAGCGGCCCTTCCTCACCTGGCAGGTACAGCCGGCGGTTTCGACTTCGTCATCGCGAACTGCGAGAATGCGGCCGCCGGGAAAGGCATAACGAAAAAAATTGCTGAAGAACTGTTCTCCATCGGAATAGACGGAATGACTTCGGGAAATCACATCTGGGACAAGAACGAAGGCGTTGCCGTACTGCAGGAAGAGAAACGCATCGTGCGTCCGGCGAACTATCCGGACGATTGTCCGGGCCAGGGACTGATGATCCTGGAGAAAAACGGCATGCGCCTTGCGGTAGGGAACCTCCAGGGAAGGGTATTCATGCCCCCCATAGACTGTCCGTTCCGCAAAGCGGACGAACTTCTTTCAAGAGCAGGGGACGTGCCTCTCCTCGTGGATTTTCACGCGGAGGCCACGTCGGAAAAAAAAGCTCTTGCCTATTATCTTGACGGCCGTGCCGCAGCGGTTATCGGCACCCATACCCATGTACAGACTGCCGACGAAGATATTTTCCCGGGCGGAACGGCGTACATTTCGGACGCCGGCATGACGGGGGGACACAGGAGCTCTATCGGCATGAAATTCGAAGGAGTCCTTCCGAAATTTCTCACGGGAATGCCGTCCCGTTTTGAAGTCTCAGGGGACGGCCTGGCACTCAACGCCGTGGCGCTGACCATAGACGA
>JAAYJB010000099.1 GCA_012523155.1 Synergistaceae bacterium
ACGGCCAAGTCGGGGTACCTCACCAGGCGGCTTGTTGACGTGGCCCAGGACCTTATCATAACGGACCATGACTGCGGCACTGACCGCGGCATCTGCATCGAGCCCCTGAAGCAGGACGGAAAGGTCATGATCTCCCTTTCGGAGAGGATCTACGGCCGTACGGCCCTGAAGGACATCGTCGATCCCGCGACAGGGGAGACCATCGTCACGGCCGGGGAATGCATCTCCCTGAAGAAGGCCGAGATCGTGGAGCGTTCAGGTATAGAGTCGGTGGATGTTCGCAGTCCCCTGACCTGCGGCCTGAGGCACGGGATCTGCCAGGTATGCTACGGAATGGACCTGGCCACAAGGAAAGAAGTTCCCATCGGAGAGGCCGTGGGCGTGGTGGCGGCCCAGTCCATAGGCGAACCGGGCACCCAGCTCACCATGCGGACCTTCCACACGGGAGGCGTCCGCCTGACCGGTGAGGACATCACCCAGGGTCTTCCCCGTATCGAGCAGCTTTTCGAGGTCCGCCGGCCGAAGAAAGTCGCCTACCTTGCCGGTGTCGACGGAAGGGTTTCCGAGATTCGGGTCATGGAGGGAAAAAGAAAGGTCATCATCGCTTCCTCGAGTGAAGACAGCGATGAGAAAACGGCCTACAACATCCCCATCAGCCAGAACCTCCTCATCAAGGAAGGGGACGAGGTCCAGAAGAGCGACAGGATCACCGAGGGCAACGTGGATCCCCAGCAGCTTCTCGAGGTCGAAGGGATAGAGGCTGTGCAGCGGGCCCTGGTGGACGAGATACAGGAGGTATACCGCTCCCAGGGCGTCTCCATCAACAACAAGCACATCGAGGTCATTCTCCGGAAGGTGGCTCCCGTAAACCGGATGAAGATCACCGAGGAGGGGGACACGTCCTTCGTGGCGGGGGACCTCGTATGGACCGATGATATCGACGAGGAGACGGTACAGATAGGCATGGAGAACGAGCACAACATCGCGGAAGCGGTGCGCATCTTCTCAGGCCGTGTGCTGAGGGAGGTTGTTTCATCCCAAAGAAGCGAGTCAGTATCCCGTCTTATAGGAGAACCTCTTGATGAGGAAGGGATCAGGACTCTTCTCCGTCCCGGGCTCATGATCTCCTCCGTAGTAATTGAGGATGATGAGGGGCGTGACGTGACGCTCATAGTAGGCGAAGCGGCCTTCAGAAAGCAAATGGAAGGTACGGACCTCATCAATCCCTTCACTTCTTCCGAAGGCAAGGAAGTGCCTGCCGGCACCCGCCTGACTCTCGGACAGCTGGGGATCATAACGGCAGACGACCCGACACCTCTTCTGGCCAGGGACGGTGAGATCCTCGAGAAACTGGCCGAAGTGGCCTATCTCGCCGAGGATGTTGTCGTTGAAGGCGAGACAGTCGCAAAGGCCGACAGGCTGTTTACCGCGAAGGATGCTGACAGCTGCAGGGAGTTGAACGTGCCGTCCGTCACGGTGTGGCACTCGGTAGAGAGGATCAATATTCCCGATAAGCTGGAGGAGAGCCTGAAGGATCGCTGGGGGAAGCCCCTGACCCAGGCAATCGACAGGGAAGGCAACGCGCTGCACCACATTCCCCAGCTCGTGGACGCCTCCATAATCAAGGGAGTGCTGGACGGGAACATATCCGCCATAGAGATAGACGGGGCGATCTTCTCCCGGGACAGGTTCCTTCGTGACCTTCTGTCGGCGAAGATCTACGGAAAAGTTATACTCGAGGCAGTAGTTGACAGGAAGGGTACTGCGATTGTCGATGCGGGCACTGAAGTCAACCAGACGATCGTTGACGTCCTGGCGGAGTGTCCCGATCTCCAGGAGCTCGTCGTCCGTCCCATGGGCGGCCCGAGGAAGGACGAAAAAAAGATCATCCAGCGGGTGACATTCGTCCGGAAGCTCCGCGAGGGCCCGAAGGTTAAACCCTTCGTCCACGGCATCACGAAGGCAGCCCTCGCGACAGACAGCTTCCTGAGTGCCGCGTCGTTCCAGCAGACGGCCCAGGTTCTTGCAGGCGCGGCCGTCAAGGGAGAACTGGATCCGCTGGAAGGACTGAAGGAAAATGTTATCATCGGCCACCTCATTCCTGCCGGTACTGGAACGGAGCATTTCAAGTCCGTCCGGATCGAGGCAAAACGGGCTGAGGAGGCCGCCCGGCAAAAGCAACTGGATAACTGATCAAGTCCTGATGTTTTCGAGGGCGGGAAAAATCGAGCTTGACATGGATCCCGCCCTTTTGCTATTATTCCTTGGTGCTTTTGCACAGGAGGGATTCTTTTGCCTTTAAACGAGCTTGCTGTTCCAATGAGGGTAGCCGGGGAGCGCCAGGTAAAGCGAATGCTGGAAACAGGCAGGCTGGAGAAACTTTTTATCGCCGAAGACGCGGACCCCGAGAAGGCAGGGCCGCTTGAGGCAGAAGCGCGAAGACAGGGTATTCCCGTTGAAAAAGTCAGCGATATGGTGAAGCTCGGCAGGGCATGCGCCATAAGCAGAGGGGCTTTGGTTGCGGGAATAAGAAGATAAACGGGCCGGAGCGCCCGGCAGAAAAGAACAAATGGAAGGAGGAAGTTGTGTGCCGACTATTAACCAGCTTATCCGGCATGGCCGCGAAGAGAAACGGCAGAAAACAGACTCCCCGGCATTGCAGGGCAATCCTGCGCGGAGGGGTGTCTGTACTCGTGTGTACACAGTGACGCCAAAGAAGCCCAACTCGGCTTTGCGGAAGGTCGCCCGTGTTCGCCTCACGAACGGGATCGAGGTAACATCCTACATTCCAGGAATCGGTCATAACCTGCAGGAGCACTCTGTTGTCCTCGTGCGGGGCGGGCGTGTAAAGGACCTTCCCGGAGTTCGTTACCACATAATTCGGGGAACCCTTGACTGTGGGGGCGTGGAGAATCGGAAGAGATCGCGCTCCAAGTATGGTGCCAGGAGACCCAAATAGGGGATCCGGCGCTTTGATTTGTGTAATATTGAGGAGGGGTTGACCTATGCCGCGCAAGGGGCATGTCAAAAAACGTCAATGTCTGCCGGATACCAAGTTCGGCAGCCCCGCGATGGCCAAGTTCATTAACAGCCTGATGCGGAAGGGCAAGAAAAGCGTCGCGGAAAAAATAATGTACAGGTCCCTGGATATTGCAGGGGAAAAACTGAATGTTGAACCTTTCGAGGTATTCAAGAAGGCTATGGAGAATGTCAGGCCTCTCGTAGAGGTCCGCCCCCGCAGGGTTGGCGGCGCAACGTACCAGGTGCCTGTCGAGGTTCCCGCCGAGCGCGCCCAGGTGCTTTGCATACGATGGATGCTGAATTATTCCCGCTCGAAAAAGGGAATGCCCATGGCTGAAAGGCTGGCCAGGGAATTCATGGATGCCTATAAGGGTGAAGGCAGTTCCATTAAGAAAAAAGAAGATACCCACAAGATGGCAGAAGCGAACCGGGCATTTGCCCACTATCGCTGGTAGCCCGGAGGAACAATAATACTTTCAATGCGGCACATTGATGGAAACGAGGCTTGGTGGTAGCTATGCAGACACTTGATATGAAAAGGATACGAAATATCGGGATCGCCGCTCACATTGACGCGGGAAAAACGACCACGACCGAGCGTATTCTTTTCTACACCGGAAAGAATTACAAAATGGGCGAAACCCACGAGGGCGCAGCCACTATGGACTGGATGGACCAGGAAAAGGAGCGGGGGATAACCATAACCTCCGCAGCTACCACGTGTATATGGCACGATCATTTTGTCAATATAATTGATACGCCCGGCCACGTGGATTTTACTGTGGAAGTCGAAAGGTCCATGAGGGTGCTCGACGGTGCAGTTGCCGTTTTTTGCGCGGTCGGCGGCGTGGAGCCCCAGTCTGAGACCGTGTGGCGGCAGGCGGACAAGTATCGTGTTCCCCGGATCGCTTTCGTGAACAAGATGGATCGCATCGGCGCCGATTTTGAGAATGTCGTCCGGGGCATCAAGGAAAAGCTTGGAGCCAGGCCGGTTCCCATCCAGCTCCCTATCGGCGTGGAGGAGAGCTTCACAGGTATGGTTGATCTTGTTGAGTTCCGGTCAGTGCAGTATGCTGACGATCTCGGGACTGACCCTCACTTTGCCCAGATACCTGCCTCTCTGCAGGACGAGGCAAAGGCGGCCCGAGATTCCATGATCGAGATCCTTGCAGATTACGACGAGGAGATAATGGAGCTATATCTCGACGGGAAGGAAGTGTCCGCTGACCTTGTCAAAAAAGCGATCAGGGGTGGGACCGTGGGATTGAAGATAGTTCCTGTGATCTGCGGATCGGCTTTCAAGAACAAGGGTGTGCAGATGCTTCTGAACGCGGTAGTCGATTACCTTCCAAGCCCTGTTGATCTTCCCCCCGTGGAAGGAACGAATCCCCAGACCATGGCTGATGAAGCCCGTTCGATCAGCATTGCTGAACCTTTCACTGCCCTTGCCTTCAAGATCATGGTGGATCCTTTTGTGGGAAGACTGGTTTTCACGAGAATTTATTCCGGCATCCTGAAGAAGGGGTCCAGCGTTTTGAACGCTACGAACAATGGACGTGAGCGCGTGGGACGTATCCTCAGGATGCATGCGAACAAGAGGGAGGAGCTCGAAGAGGCTGAAGCGGGCATGATCGTTGCTCTCCCCGGGCTAAAAGCCACCAGGACGGGTGACACCCTATGCGACGAAGGGCACCCCATCGTTCTGGAAAACCTGATTTTCCCCGAGCCCGTAATTTCTCTTTCAGTTGAGCCCGCGACGAAAAACGACAAGCTCAAGCTGACCAAGGGGCTTGTCGCACTTGCGGAGGAAGACCCGACATTTAGGGTCAAAACCGACGAGGAGACATCCCAGACAATAATATCGGGTATGGGAGAGCTTCACCTCGAAATAATCGTTGACCGCCTGAAAAGGGAGTTTGGTGTTGATGTTAAGGTCGGACGCCCCCAGGTTGCTTATCGCGAGGCTGTCAAGCACAGTGCAACGGCGGAAGGGAAATATGTACGTCAGTCAGGCGGACGCGGCCAGTACGGACATGTTGTCTTCGAGATGGAACCGCTTCCCGAGGGGGTCGGTTTCGAGTTTGAGGACAGGATCGTCGGCGGTGCGGTACCCAAGGAGTATATAGCAGCTGTCCAGAAAGGTCTTGAAGAAGCCCTGAACAACGGTATCATGGGCGGATATCCTGTCATCGGAGTCAGGGTAGCACTCGTGGACGGAAGCTACCACGAAGTCGACAGCTCAGAGATGGCTTTCAAGATCGCTGCATCCCTCGGGTTCAAGGAGGCCATGAAAAAAGCGGGGCCTGTGCTCATGGAACCTATAATGTCGGTTGAAGTCGTCACGCCTGAGGATTATATCGGTGACGTAATTGGCGACCTTTCCTCGAGGCGGGGCAGGATAGAGGGTATGGACACGAGAATGAACACGCGCCTTGTCCGTTCATTCGTTCCCCTTGCGGAAATGTTCGGGTATGCGACAGATCTTCGGAGCAAAACATCGGGAAGGGCAACCTATTCAATGCAGTTCCATCATTATGAGCCTGTTTCCGCTGATATCGCCGAGAAGGTTCTGAAAGGCTGAAAATAAATTATTTAAGGAAATCTTGAGGAGGGAATTGAAATGGCGAAAGAGAAATTTGAGAGGTCAAAGCCGCATTTGAACATAGGAACCATCGGTCACATCGACCATGGGAAGACCACGCTGACGGCAGCGATCACGAAGTGTCTTTCCACGTCTAAGTACGCTG
>JAAYJB010000490.1 GCA_012523155.1 Synergistaceae bacterium
ATGACCAGCGGGCTTATCTATCCTCCCGGAGTGTATTCCACTTCTGAAGAGGTGGAGGAGATCGCCCGGGGGCTGAAAGACCGGCAGGGACTCTACCTCTCCCATATGCGGAATGAATCATCTGAAGTGGTAAAATCGGTGGGCGAGACGATCGCTGCGGCGGAAAAAGCCGGAATTCCCGGGCAGGTCCTGCATCACAAGGCGTGCGGGCGGAAAAACTTCGGAAAGGTCAGGGAAACCCTGGCCCTGCTGGAGAAGGCCAGGGAACGGGGCGTAGATATGACCGTGGACCAGTACCCCTATGCAGCGAGCAGTACCACGCTTCGCAGCATCCTGCCGCCCTGGGTGCATGAAGGGGGGCTGGAAAAGCTCATGGAACGGCTTCGCGATCCCGCTCTCCGTGAACGCATGAAGAAAGAGATCCTGACGACCGAAAACTGGGAGAACATGCTTATGAGCAGCGGCGGTCCGGAGGGTGTCATGGTGGTCTATTCTCCGGAGACGCCCCAGTTTGAAGGAAAGAAGCTGCCCGAAATAGGGGAAGCCATGGAGAGGGATCCTCTTGAAGCGGCCTTCGAGGTGATTCTTGCGAACCATGGTTCAGATACCGCATGCTACTTTATGCTCAATGATGAAGACGTGAAGTACGTGATGCGGCATCCCCTCGTGATGGTGGCCTCGGACACGATTCCATCGGCTCCGGGGGCGAAGTGCCATCCCCGTACGAACGGAACCTTCCCGCGGGTGCTGGGCAAATATGTCCGCGAGGAAAAGGTGTTGAGTCTCGAGGAAGCGGTGCGAAAGATGAGTGGTTTCCCGGCAACCCGGCTCGGCCTGGCGAAGAAAGGCTTCGTGAAAGCCGGTATGGATGCTGACCTGGTCCTCTTCAATCCGGATACGGTCATCGACGGGGCGACGTTTGAGAGCCCCTTCGGGGAACCAAAAGGAATATCACACGTTTTTGTCGCGGGGAAGCTGGCGATGAAGAACGGTGGGTTTACGGGAGCAACGGCCGGAAAAGTTCTGAGGAAGAGCTGAGAACAGGGCAGGGCCCTTTCTCATAAAGAAGAGGGAACTTCGCTAACTTGTGGAGGCAGCATATCTTCCACTGCCTCTTTCCGTAGGGATTCAACACTCCCTTGATTCTATCCAGGAACTCGAACATGGAGTTCAGGCTTGCCCCATTGTATTCCCCGACAGCTTTTTCGCACACCATTGACCTCGTCTACTCTGAAAGAGCATTTGGAAGCCTCTTGTCCCGTTTCAGGTATGACATTATCACTGTCTCGTAACAAGCTTGGATTCCTGGATTGACAGGCTCCAGTTATAATGGTAAAGTCCCTAAAAAAAGCCGGTCGACCGGTCGACCATAAAACTCATATCAGATTACTGCTTCTACTTTAAAAAAACTGTTCAGCGTGGGGAGAGATTGTCTTTGCTGAAATATGTGATCCGTCGAATTCTGCTGCTCATTCCTGTTATTTTGAGCGTTATGGCGATTCTTTTCACTATCCTGTACTTTACTCCAGGTGACCCGGCAAGGATAGCCCTCGGTCAGGAGGTAACAGCTGATGCCATTGAAGCCTTCCGTGCCGAACACGGGCTGGACGATCCTTTTGTGGTGCAGTTGGGCCGCTACATCTACAGGGCTGTTTTTCACGCAGATCTCGGATACTCCTATGTCATGAAAAGCCCAGTCTCCTTCGAACTTGCTTCCCGCATTCCCGTGACAATCAAGCTTGCTTTTTGGGCGGTGGTGTTCAGCACTATTATCGGGATTCCGCTGGGGATAATCTGCTCGATCCGTCAGTATTCATTATTGGACAGCATAACGACACTGGTAACTCTTCTGGGTGTCTCCATGCCCACTTTCTGGACAGGTATCCTCCTCATCCTTGCGTTTTCAGTGCATCTGCAATGGCTTCCTTCCATGGGGTTCAGTTCTGTAAGCGAGATGGTACTCCCCATTGTCACTCTTTCCGGGTCGGCAATAGCTATTATTGCCCGTATAACACGTTCCAGTATGCTTGAGGTCATTCGCTCTGACTATATTCGGACTGCCCGCGCGAAAGGACAAAAGGAGAGCGTTGTTATCATGCGCCACGCGCTCCCCAACGCAATGATTCCAATCCTTACAATTATCAGCATGCAGTTTGGAATGCTTCTTGGAGGCTCTCTAATCACCGAAGCGATCTTTTCTATCTCAGGAGTCGGCAGGCTCATGCTGGAGGCTATCAATATGAGGGATTATCCAATCATTCAGGGAGGGACACTTTTCATTTCGGTCGCCTTCTGTCTAATTAATCTTTCGGTCGATATTTTGTACGCTTTTATCGATCCTCGAATCCACGTGAGATAGGGGGAGTCCTGATGCCGATCATGAAAGGAAATTCCATGCTGAAGTACACGCTCATCAGGCTGCGACGGAATTATCTTGCGATCATCGGGTTTGCCGTTCTTCTTGTGCTTATTCTCACGGCAGTTTTCGCAGAGCAGCTGGCTCCGTTCGGTTACTCCGATCAGGACTATATGATGATAAGAAAACCACCTTCCGCAGAGCATCTGCTTGGAACTGACGAGTTCGGACGGGATGTGCTGAGTCGCCTTATTTTCGGTTCCAGAATTTCTCTCCAGGTGGGGCTGATCGCAGTTTCGATTTCCCTTATTGCCGGAGGAGCTATTGGAGCGGTGGCCGGGTATTTTGGTGGCAAGATAGATAATTTTTTGATGCGCATCATGGATGTCCAGCTCGCCATACCGACGATTCTGCTTGCAATCGTAATTTCGTCGGCTCTTGGTCCCGGGCTTTTTAACCTGATGGTGGCGGTGGGAATCACCTCCATTCCACGTTTTGCCAGATTGATGAGGGCATCGGTCCTATCCGTCAAAAATATGGAATTTATCGAGGCTGCTCGTGCGATGGGGGCCAGCCATCTGCGTATCATTCTTCTGTATATTCTTCCGAACTGCATGGCTCCTCTTATAGTGCAGTCAACTCTCAGTGTTGCTAATGCAATACTTTTCGCAGCTACCTTGAGCTTTCTTGGTCTGGGTATTCAGCCTCCTTTCCCGGAATGGGGAGGAATGCTCTCAGCTGCAAGGCCATATCTCAGGAACAGCGCCTATCTCAGCATTTTCCCGGGACTTGCCATTATGATTACGATTGTGTCACTGAACTGTATCGGCGATGGTTTGCGAGACGCTCTTGACCCCAAGCAGAAACGGTAGGGTGAATTAATATGCCTGATACTCATACTCCTCTCCTTGACATTCAGGGCCTTGAAATCCGTTTCAATACGGATTCAGGAATAGTGCATGCCGTGAACGGACTGAATCTTTCGCTTCAAAAAGGCAAATCCCTAGGGCTGGTGGGTGAAACCGGCGCCGGCAAAACAACAACGGCGCTTGCTGTTCTTCAGCTTATCCAATCGCCTCCAGGGCAGATAACAGGGGGAAAGATTTTTTTTGAAGGCCGGGACATTATGGGAATGACCGAGTCCGAAAAGCGGAGAGTTCGAGGAAACAGGATTGCTATGATATTCCAGGATCCTATGACCTCGCTCAACCCGATCATGACCGTTGAAGAGCAGATCATGGAGATGATATCTCTCCACTCTGATATGTCCGGGGAACGGGTCCGAGAACGGGCTCTTGAAATGCTGAAACTGGTCGGAATCCGTCCGGAGCGGGCAAAGGAGTACCCCCACCAGTTTTCCGGCGGAATGAGGCAGAGGGTCGGCATCGCTATTGCCCTCGCATGCCGCCCGAGCCTGCTGATTGCCGATGAACCTACGACAGCGCTTGATGTCACGATACAGGCACAGGTTCTCGATCTTATAAGGAATTTGCAGAAAATAGTAAACACCTCCCTTCTGTTGATTACTCACGACTTGGGCGTTGTCGCGGAGGTTTGCGATGATGTGGCAATCATGTACGCTGGGCGTATCGTGGAGTACTCGAACATCCGCAGCCTGTACAGGAAACCGATGCACCCGTACACCAGGGGCCTTTTCAATGCTGTTCCCAAGCTTGAAAGCGAACTTGGTGTCAAGCTTGCCGTTATCCAGGGGCTTATGCCCGACCCGACGGACCTGCCGAAAGGCTGCTCCTTCTCCCCCCGCTG
>JAAYJB010000100.1 GCA_012523155.1 Synergistaceae bacterium
ACGATGATGATTTTATCGGGAGTATTTATGGTGTTCGTGTTTCATAAAGAAAGAAGGACAGGGGGTGACATTTTCCCTGTCCCATTTTCCAGCCTTTAGGGGTGACATTTTCCCTGTCTCTTGACATATAAAAAATAAAAAAAAGAGGAAGGTCTCCCTTCCTCCCGCATTTCCGCCTGGTTACGCTTCTTTCTTTTCTTCGGCCGCTGTCTTTACGACTTTACGGCCCCTGTAATAACCGCATTCCCCACAAGCCCGGTAATTCATGATCACTTCCCCGCAATGGGGGCAGGTGGTCACTTCAGGGGTGGAAAGAGCCCCGATCCACTCAGACTTTCTTTTATGTGTACGGGCATGTGATACCCTGCTTTTCGGCGTTGCCATATTTGACTTCCCTCCTTTTTCTTATTCTCGTTTCTCCTCTATCCTGACCCCGAGGAGCTTTTTAAACCTTGGATCCAGAGTATCCGGAGAGCATCCGCATTTCCCTTCGTTCAGGGATTTTCCGCAAAGGGGACACAATCCTTTGCAGTCTTTGGAACACAGGACCTGCCGGGGCAGTGAGAGAATAACCGATTCCCAGACCTGGTCCGATATATCGAGGAACCGAGTCCACCTGGAAACCGGCACGACCTGGAAATCATCCTCTTCTGTGTTCTCTCCGGAAGCCTCGTTCTTACGCAAAGAATAAAGATACATGAAATCGTTCATAATTTCAATATCTGACGGTGCAAGACACCTCGAACACGAAGAAGAAAATGCCGTTTCCACGAAAACCGAAACGGAAACATCATTCCCTGCCCATCGGGCTTCTGCAGAAACGGAAAGGGATTTCGTGAATTCGAAAACCTGCCCGTCGTAAAAGATAGCCTCCAGGCTTTCTTTTCCGGGTTCTGCAGAAAGGACGGTTATGGAGTCCGGGTTTCCCATTTCCGGCATTTCTATTTCAAATTTCCATGAAGCAGGCCTTTCCGTGAGCGCCAAAGGCTCTCCCTCCCGTTTCTGCAGTCAGTTTCGCCTTCAGCGGCGGTCGAGTGCTATCTTCTTCGTATCACGGGCAATTACCAGTTCCTCATCCGTGGGGACTATAAGAACCTTGACCCTGCTATCCTCTGTGCTGATGACCGTTTCTTTTGCCCTGACCTTGTTCTTTTCCCTGTCGATCTTTACACCCATGAATTCAAGTCCGGAGCAGATGCCTTCCCTGGCACGGGCGCTGTTTTCACCGATTCCTGCCGTGAAAACAAGGACATCGAGGCCGCCCATGGCAGCCGCATACGAACCAATATATTTTTTCACGCCGTAATAGAGCATGTCCTCTGCAAGCTTTGCCCTGCTGTTTCCGTTGTCAGCAGCTTCCTCAACGTCCCGGAGATCGCTGCTGATGCCGGAAATTCCGAGAAGACCGCTTTCCTTGTTGAGGATGTGGCTCATGGCCTTGTTGTCGATTCCTTCCTGTTCCGCGAGAAAGGAGATAAGCAGCGGATCAACGTCGCCTGAACGGGTACCCATGATCACGCCGGGAAGGGGACTGAAACCCATGCTCGTGTCCACCGACTTTCCTCCCTTGACTGCGGCAATTGAACTGCCGTTGCCCATATGGCAGGTGACGATGTTAAGAGATTCCACCGGTTTTCCGAGAATTTCGGCGGCTCTCCTTGAAACGTAGAAATGGCTGGTTCCGTGGAATCCGTACCGGCGGACTTTGTATTTTTCATAGTAGTGGTAGGGGACCCCGTACATGTAGGCGCATCCCGGCATGGTCTGATGGAAGGCAGTGTCGAAAACACCCACCTGAGGAATGTTCGGAAGTGCGTCCGTTACGGCATAGATACCCATCAGGTTCGCCGGGTTATGAAGGGGGGCAAGGGGAACGCACTCCTCAAGAGCATTGATCACGTCCTGTGTTATCATGACCGAGCCTGCGTATTTTTCCCCTGCGTGAACAACTCTGTGCCCGACTGCGGCGAGCTCGTCAAGACTCTTCAAGACTCCGTGCTTTTCGTCGAGAAGAGCTTCTACAACAACTTTGAATGCCACTTTGTGGTTGGAAATATCAGTGTTTTTGATCACTGAGTCCATGCCAGTCCTGGTATGTTTGATACGGGCGCCTTCAATTCCAATACGCTCCACCAGTCCCTTGGCGAGCACAGACTCGTCCGTCATGTCGAACAGCTGGTACTTTAGAGATGAGCTGCCGCAGTTGATCACTAGAATTTTCATTGAATAACCCCTTCCTCTCTTCTTGACCGCCGGCTTCTGACGGCTGTATTGTATTGGCACAGATAATAAATAAATCACGGAAAGCGGATGATCCTATTTTTAAAAACATAACCGGCATAATTGCCGAATACAACCCTCTTCACAACGGTCACCTGTACCATATCCGCAAAACGCGGAGAAACGGGAGCGACGGAATAATAGTGGTCCTTTCGTCATACTTTACCCAGCGGGGGGAACCGGCGCTGATCAGCAAATGGGACAGAGCCGAAACCGCCCTTTCAGCGGGTGCAAACCTCGTCCTTGAGCTTCCCGCCTTTTTTTCCTGCCATAACGCGGGAATATTCGCATCCGGAGCGGTAGACATCCTGGCTGCCACGGGGCTTGTCCATTCGCTTTCTTTTGGTATGGAACAGCCTGAATGTGATGTTGAAGCAATCCTTGATATTTTAGTGCAGGAGCCTCCATATTTCAAGGATAATCTGAAAAAATTCCTGAATTCGGGCTTTTCCTACGTAAAGGCCAGGGCACATGCACTGGCAGCCATAAGGCCTGAGTTCGGCACATTCGTTTCATCTCCGAACAATTCTCTTGCTCTTGCATACATGGAGCGGATCCGGAAAAAAGGCTACCCTGTCACTTGGAACCCTGTGGCCAGAATAGGTGCAGGTTTTCACGATACCTGTCCCGACCCCTCAGGTTTTCCGAGCGCCACGGCAATACGCAAGAATATAAGGGAGGGAAAATTGAAAGAACTTGGAAACGGTATTCCCGGGGAATCCTGGTCTGTTCTGTCGAGATGCCTTGACGAAGGGAGGATCGTTGCCTCCCGTGAACTATTGTGGAAGATAACGCGGTACATGCTCCTTCGAACTCGGGCGGATGAGATCGCCCTTTCTTCCGAAATGACGGAAGGGATGGAGAACCGTTTCCTCAAATTTGCGCCGGAGAGCTTTACCTGGGATGAATTTGTTTCACGATGCACCACCGGCAGATATCCCAGGGGAAGGATACAGCGGCAGCTTATTCACTTTCTTCTTGGCATTCGGCACGATAAAAACCGGCAGCTTCAGCAGTCGGGACCGGCCTATATCCGTGTCCTCGGTGCAGACCGGGGAGGATTGTGGATGCTCAGGAAAATGAAGAAAACCTCGACTCTTCCTGTGGCAGGGAAGCATCCTGTTCGGGGCAGCAAGGCTCTTCATATGCTTTCGGAAATCGAAATCGGTGCCTGCCGACTCTGGGAAACCCTTACAGGCGTTTTCACCCCTGGATACGAGACAAAACGCCGGCCTCTCATCAGGACGGAAGAATATTCCGCGGAAGGGGAAAACGTTCCCGAAGACGGCGGAACACCCCGGGGGGAACCATTTCGTGGACAGGTCCCCCGAACTGGTAGATCTCCTTGACTGCATGGCTGGAAAGATAGGAATACCGGGCTTCAGTAACGATGAACAAGGTTTCTATCTCCGGCGCAAGCTGGCGGTTCATCAGTGCGAGCTGGAATTCATATTCAAAATCGGAAAGGGCTCTGAGCCCGCGGATAATGATCCTGCTCTGCTCCTGGCGGAGAAAGTCGACGAGAAGCCCGGAAAATGAATTGACCTTAACGTTGGGCAAATGACTTAACGCTTCCCTGGCCATGGCTTTCCGTTCATCTACGGTAAAAGCCGCTTTTTTCTGCGGGTTTAACAGGACACTGACAATCACTTCATCAAAAAGGGCGGCCGCCCTTTCGGCGATATAAATATGACCGTTTGTTATCGGGTCAAAGGAGCCCGGATAAACTGCAGTTAATGATCGTTTCATGCTTCTCCCCCTCTCCTGGCTCTCGTCAGGAATGTAAGAACGGTTTCACCGTATTCCCTCCGGTCTGTTATGACAAGCTCATCGCCTGCTTTTACTTCTTCACGGATAGAATGTTCGATCACGATAATTCCTTCCTGTGCAAGAACACTCCCCCCGGAATGAGTCAGAATATCTCCCATTATCAGCGGCCATCCCTCACTGTACGGAGGATCGGCAAAGATGATATCGAAAACATACCCTTTTTTGCGCAGCCAGGAAAGCCCCCGCCGCACGTCCATTGAAAGGATGATTGCGTCGCGGTCGTTCCTGAAAAGTTTTTTTATGGCTGCGGCACGGGCTCCGAGAATCTCTACCGCCGCAACAGGAGACGCTCCCCTGTCTCCGGCAAAACGGGCTACCCTGCCTGTTCCGGAAAAGAGATCAAGAAAAGAACACCCCCTGATATCTCCAAGGATGTTGAAAAGAGCCTGAAGGACCTTTCCGGACGTGGGGCGCGCGTCTTTCAACCGAAGTCCCTTCTTTAAATATGTTTTTCCGGAGCGTCAGGGCGCCCGAGAAAGGACTTCAGCTTTTCAGCTGTCCCCTCAATTGCTCCCTTAACCGCCGGGGTTAGAAACGGGGACGAATAGGGGGCTATTTTTACCAGCACGTCCTCTTCACGTTGCACGAACTGAAGAAAAAATTTCTGCTCGAATGCACCGTCCGTCGCCACTATTTCCAGCAGGTGGACACCGTCAGGAGATGCGTAATTTTTTTTGCAGACCCAAAGGGTTTCCCTGTCCCCTTCCCCCCGGTCGTAGATTTCCTTCAGAAACCGGTCAAGAGAACCCTTTCCCGAGACCCGTACATGCATTTGTTCTGTCCTCCCCGGAGAAGCCGTATTTGTATCAGCATCGGCATCTGTTTTCACAAAACGGGAAAGGTATATTTTTTTCCCCATCCCGATCCATTTCCGTTCGTACTTCGTTGTCACTTTCCGTTCAGGGTTTACTGCCCAGCTTTCAAGTTTCAGGCCGGGAACAGTTGAAAGCGCGTTCCTTACTTCCATGCCGTACCATTCTTCATCGGTCGCAAGTTCAAAGATTCCCCCCGGCTTGAGGACATTGGCGATCACTGACGAGAAATCACCGCTTGAAACACGTCTTTTCGAGTGTTTCTTTTTGGGCCATGGACAGGGAAAATTCATGAATACCCCGTTCAGTGATCGGGACGGGACGCATTCCTTGAGGAAGAAACGCGCATCGCAGCACACAAGAAATGCGTTTTCAGGAACGTTTTTCTGGATCCTTTTAAGTGCCCGGAGGATACACGAACGGGACATCTCCACTCCCCAGAACACATCGTCAGGATTTCGACCGGCAAGGTGGGCGAGAAATTCACCGTTGCCGAACCCGATTTCAACAAAAACCCGGGCCCCGTTTCTGTTCATGGTCATATCAAGGGGCAGTGATTCCTTTTCCGGTGCTACGATAATCTGGCTGATATCCGTCACGTTCTGTACCTCTTTTCGTTCTCCGTATGCGCAAAAATCTTTCAGGGCAATAATTATAACAGTATTTTCAGCAGTTCGAAGGAAAATCGGGAACATTGAACGGGAAGTTACTTACTTTTTCCGAAAAAGCAACATATTTCACGATTTGACCGGACGTCTCTTTATGGTAATATCAGAACGTGAAAAAAGTTTTTTTTGGTTTTTCCTGTTTTTCTTCCTCGCTAATTATACAGAATGCAAAAAACCGTTTTTGTTGTAAAATAAAAAGGGTTTGGGTCCATACAATTTCGTTTCACCTTTCACTTTACAGGGAAATAATAAAACAGGCCGGGGGGTTGCCCCTCACGCCTGAAATCAAAGAGGGGGTACCTTAATGAAAAGAAACTGGAAAACCATGGACGGCAACACCGCTGCGGCTCATGTTTCATATGCCTTTACCGAAGTTGCTGCGATTTACCCGATAACGCCGTCCTCGCCAATGCCCGAAGTAGTGGACGAATGGGCAGCTCATGGCAGAAAGAACATTTTCGGAAAGACGGTTCAGGTCACTGAACTGCAGTCTGAAGCGGGAGCGGCAGGCGCTGTCCATGGAAGCCTTTCGGCCGGGTCTCTGTCCACAACCTTCACGGCCTCCCAGGGACTTCTCCTCATGATGCCCAACATGTACAAGATAGCAGGCGAAATGCTTCCTGGTGTTTTTGATGTCACCGCACGCTCCCTTGCGGCTCACGCCCTGTCAATATTCGGCGACCACAGCGACGTCATGGCCTGCCGCGGAACAGGTTTTGCAATGCTTGCTTCCGGCAGCGTGCAGGAGGTCATGGATCTCACCGCAGTTTCCCATCTTTCCGCAATTAAGGCCAGCATCCCCTTTCTTAACTTCTTTGACGGATTCCGCACCTCCCACGAGATCCAGAAGATCGA
>JAAYJB010000101.1 GCA_012523155.1 Synergistaceae bacterium
TCTCCTCTACTATTGTCTCGGACAGCGCTATCCAGAACTCCCATGGGGTGGCATTTTTTGGCGGACGGCCGGTACTGCCCCTGAGAAATATATCGATTTTTTTGCTTAAACTTTCTGCTTTCGACATGTGCAAAAACTCACGCCCTTCTTTTTCACCCGATGCATATGTGCACCTGGAATTGGAACATTTTTCAATTAAAAGCACGATTGACTATGATCTTTTTCAGTGTGTCAACAGTGTACCACATGGAATGAAAGCTCCCTGAGAGAATTCTGCAGATCTTTCCCGGTAGTTGTTTTCCGCCTGAATTTCAGGCTTTCAGGATAATGCCGCGGGAAAATTTCATCTGCAGATTCGCTTATGATAAAATAACCGCTCGTATATTCTGTTCCGAAATCCATATTCCAGATAGGCGCTTATCCCGTGATTCCCGGAACACAGCCTGAAAAGGAAAGCTGAAGATGAACAGGACAGGGTTCTTCATTCCAGGAGCAGAATCTGGTTGAACGCCGGTATCGGAACAGAAAGGATTATATCAGGAGGTTCAATTTATGGCTGAAAAAAAGGTACGGGTGAAGTTCAATTATTTTGCGCCCCATGTTGTAAAGGTGTTCCTTGCGGGCAGCTTCAATATGTGGTCGACCACATCGGATCCCATGAAAAATGTCGGGAGCGGTTCCTGGGAGAAGATCAAGTACCTCCCCGAAGGAACCTGGGAGTACAAGTTTTTCGCTGACGGCGAGTGGGTTCTGGATCCTGAATGCGGACAGGTTTTCATTACCGGACATGGCGCGGAAAACAGTGTGATCGAGGTACGGAAAAAATAAACGTACTCGGGAAAGGATAACTCTACAATGAGGAAAGGAGGACGACGTTAATCACTCCTCTTTTGCTTTTTTCCTCATTACTCCGTTCGCACCTCCCGGTGTCCGTTGAAAAAATCAGCCCCTGGAACTTCGGGGCTGATTTCAGATATTCCCAGTGAATTGAGAGGAATCGATACAGAGCAGCTATTCAGTTTAATAAACAGGTACGTTTCCGGTTTTATCCTGGAATTTTCTTAGCAATACGTGACTGTTCTGAAGGACGTTTTTCGCCTGGGAGTACGTAAAACGATCCAGGAGTTTCGTCCCCTCCTCTTTCCTGCCGTTTTGGAGCAGTTCCAGCGCCCTTTTTTCCATTTCGGCCGCACTTAACCGTATACCGGTCCTGTTCGCCTCCCAGAATCCTTTTAAAATACTGAAGAGGAGATCATGATCAAGATCAGTGACTTTCTGAAGCATGCGGGTGGTCCACCATGCGGAATTCTGGCTGTATGCGCTGTTTACGATCTGGTACTCTTCCGGGATTGACGATGCGCCTGCATAGACAGGAAAATACCCGGAATATCCCGGAACGTTCATGGCGTACCACATGACACTCCCCGCTTCAGCGGGCAAATCCCCGCGAAGATGGGCGACCGTCGATGACTGGCACAGGCTCGTTCGGATCGCCCTTGGAATAAGGAGCTTATCTGTGACATCCTCCCACGGTTCCATATGATTGATGGGTTTGTGGTACCTGGACGTCCCCTCGTATGCGTCAGAGAGCACTGCCATAAGGTCTTCGGGAAGGATTGCTCCCTCTTTATCCTTCAGCAGGCTGTAGGCCCTGTTTTCCCTGTCTATATCGTAGGGTGAGGCCATTCTCTCGGGATTTCCGTATGCCTTCCGGAAGTTGAAAGTATCAGATGTGGGATTATGCCACCCCTTCTCCACCGCTGTCGAAACAAGACCGGGGCTTGCAATGTCAAATTCCTCGCCGATGGTGAAACGATTTGCCACCACGAGTACTTCGTCATCCTTTACCCTTCTCGCTGCCCAGTTTCCTGACGTTGTTTCAATGATCCATGCTTCAACGGGATCGGCAAGGCAGTAGGTCAGTCCTCCCCAGTCAGCCTGTCCGTATGTATCGATAAGATCACCCACCAGCTTTACAGCGTCTTTTGCCGTTTTTGCCCGTTCAAGGATAAGCTGGCGCATTGCATAGCGACGCACCCCTTTGCCGGTAAGATTTTCCTCTTTCGAATACATCCAGTTGCAGCTCATCGTTACACCGGATTCATTCATACCCACGAGAACGGAATCATAGGGCCGCAACTCTGACGCGATCCCCAGACCCGCCGTGCCGTACGCGTTTCCCGAGGCCCAGTAACCATATGTTGCAGCCGGAAGGTCAAGTGTTACATACGGGACGTTTACCGTATCCCCCTGCTTGTGGGTCGCTGCCGGTACATGCCAGAGCCGGCCTACGGCGGTAAAGCCCATATCCTCGTTGTGGCCGTGGAGAACGGAACCGTCTGCCGTGGCATTTTTCCCTACAAGGATCGTAGTGCACCCCTCGGCAATAACGGGGAACAGAAAAATAATGAGCACCAGTAACGAAATAGCTATTCGTTTCATAGTTAAAACCTCCCCTTTCTTAAATGAACGCCTTCACCACATTTCGTCGGCCAATTCCTCACTCACGTAGAGATTCCTATACCTGCTCAAGGAGCGTTTTTTTACCCCCTTTTCCATAGTTGAAAAAAAGAACGAATAAAAAACATCCGAAGAGACAGCAAAAGAGGAATATATGAAGGGGAAACAACAAAGGCATATAAATTTGGAAGTTTTTACTTCACATATGGTAGATGGAATTTTCGGTAATGTCAATCTATAAGTTGGATTTATAAGCTGGATTTCCCTTCCATTTATTTAGAAATCAATAAATAAAGTGCACTAAAGGACATATTACAGTCATTTGAAATTTAATGCATGTAGCCTATTTGCAATAAAGTAACTATAATAATTTTGATAACAAGGCTTCCGGCACAGTCAAAAGGGGTTTCACCTGGAGAACTTTCGGCTGCTGTGATTTGGGGGGAAAAATAATGAAAAAAACGGTGTTCCTTTCTATTCTCATGTTTTTTGTTTTGATCCCTGTGGCTGGAGCGGCAGTGCAGTTCAAACAAATTGCCGAATTCAACGTACCAGAAGCAAATCAGGGTATTGGAGTGGACGAACACTACTTTTACGCTATTGACAACCGGATTGTTGCAAAGTATGAGAAACAGACGGGAAAACTTATCAGCAAATGGGAAGGAGAAAAAGACGGACCTATCATTCATCTTGACAGTGCAGCAGTTTTTGACGGAAAGATTTACTGCGCCCATTCAAACTGGAGCGAATGGCCGATGACCAGTTCCATCGAAATTTGGGATGCCAAGACAATGGAACACATAGGCAACCATAGCTTTGGAATACACTGGGGGTCAGCTACATGGGTGGATTGGCACGAGGGGCACTGGTGGGTTGCATTCGCCAATTACGACAGACCATACGGACCAAACGGGACTCCATATGGCCATAAGATTTGCACTACAATAGTAAAGTTCACTGACAACTGGCATTGGTTAGAAGCGTGGACGCTTCCCAAAAAGATTCTCGATAGGCTGGAGGATATGAGTAATTCGGGAGGATCATGGGGACCTGACGGTTTTCTTTACCTCTCAGGACATGATCCTGCTGAAGTGTACAAGTGCAGGCTTCCAAAAGCAGGTTCGGTTATTGAACTGGTTGAGATTATTCCACTCAATATCCGGGGGCAGGGAATAGCCTGGGACAGAAGTGAACCGGGAGTCCTTTACGGTATTATCAGAGCGACAAAACAGGAAAGAGAAAAAGGGGAAACCCACAAGGTAATCGTCTCTAAACAACAATAAAGAAACCGAAAAAAATTGTAAATCCCGGATTTTAATTGCGTGAGAGCTTCTTTTGACTGTGCCTTGTTTTTCAGTGAAATGAAACCGAAGAAAAAGTCAGGTTATCGACCTTTCTTTGCACGTGCATTTTAGTCATATCGCTTCCCGTTATGGATGATCCAGCCCGGGACATGGCGGCCGGCGGGGTCATGGTGCGTCCAGTGGATGACTCCTCCCTGGGGATTCCACTCGAATTCTCCTGAAAATTCCACAGAATCGCCCGTTCTCAATGAATGTATCCCTGGAGCGAGATCAATATTATGAGATATGAGCAATGTCTGCCCCGAAGGAATGGTGACGATGAAGCGCTGATGTTTGCTGCCCCTGGTATCATCGGGCAGTATCCTGGTCACGGTTCCATGCCCCTGGACCTGGACGTTCCCCTTTTTTTCGGCTATGACACGCTCAAGAACAGCCGAAGAATTCTCTTCGTACTTTTTTTCTGTGGGGATGAGTTGTCTCTCGTTTATGATGCCGTATAGGGAAGCAACAAGCAATACCCCAATGAGCAGGATTTTTTTCATTTTAGACGTTCCTTTCTTTTACTCAGTCAGTCCGTGACCGGAAGATTCCAGCCAGGCCCTCCACATGACCCTGTAGTTTTCGAGCAGGAAAAAGAAAAGCGATACAACCAGGGGCCCCATAAAGAGCCCAAGAATGCCCCATGCCGCAAGACCGCCCACAACTCCTATGAAAACGATAAATAGATGAGCATTACCTCCTCCGGAAATGAAATAGGGGCGAAGAAAACGTCCGACCATGCTGACAACAAGGATCCCCCATGCCAGCAGCAGAATTCCCCCGGTTATGTCGGAAACAGCCAGGAGGTAGGCTGCACCGGGAACCCAGACAATTGCGGTTCCGAGAAAAGGAATAAGAGCGAAGAACACCATAAGTGCACCGAAAAGAAGAGGGCTCGGAAGACCGGCGATCAACCACCCGATTCCCCCTGCAGCCCCCTGTGCAAGGGCTGTTAGGATAACGCCGTAGACAACTGCTTTCAGTATCTGCCTGGCCCTGTTTAAGAACACTTCGCTTTCACCGGGAGGCAGCGGTATGATTTCCTGCAGGAACCGGACGATACGATGCCCGTCCCGGACAAGGAAAAAGTTTGCAACCACAATTATTGTAAAGTAGTAGATGTAACTGAACGTGCTTCCGAATGCTTCGATAGCCGCAGAAGTCCCCCAGGATGCACCCTGGCGGACCCAGGTCCGAAGAAACGGATACCGTTCCATCCAAGGCCGGATTTTTTCAACGATGTTTTCAGGAAGAAGGACGGCAAGGGCCCCGTCACCGGATGTTTCCATGGCGGCCATAATCTCTGTGAAGAACTGGTGAAGGCGGGCACCTTCCTTAAAAGCCAAAAATATGCCGTAGAAACACGGAACAAGGACAAGAAAGACAACCAGACATGTGATCGTGGCCGCAGCCAGATTTGCCGAACTTCGAAACGGTCTTCGCCGTCTCATTCTTAGATAGAGAGGGTAGATGGAGAAGGAAATAAGCGCCGCCCATGCTATGGGTTTTACGAGGGGAAAAGAGACCTCGAAGGAAAGATATGCCAGAAGCGCGAATATGGACAGAAACGGAAGGAACAGCCCGCTTCCTTTTTGATTTTTTTTACCTCCGCCCAGGGAATGCAGGAGATTTATCATCCGGTTCACCTTCCCTTTTTCTTCGTTCGGTTACTGTCATTATATCCTGTGAGCAGGGGAAAAGAAAAAGCCTCCGGAGAAACCGGGGGCTTTTCATAATATACCTGGAAAATAACTCGGGGTATCCGGCTAGCCGGGCAGAAAACGGATGGCAGTTCCGTAACCTATAATCTCTGCCGCACCGGTGGATACGCTCGTAGTAGAAAGGCGGAAGCCGATCACCATGTCTGCACCTCTTCTGGCGGCTTCGTCTGCGATCCTGTCCATTACGAGGATGACCGACTCGTCTATCATTGCCTTGTACTGTCTTAACTCGCCGCCGATGGTCCAGTTCCGGATGTTGGATGATACGTCCTGGATAATGGATTTCGACAGGCAGCACGAGGCCATTACGCAACCTATGAAATCATATTTTCTGTCGGGTATGGAATCCACCGTGAGGATGGCAACTGTTTTCTCTTTCATTATAGATTTTCTTTCTTTCACAATGATCCGCCCCTACTTTCTTCTGAGAAAGAGAATAATCATGCTTAATGCCATGAGAACAGCTCCGAAAATAACGAGAAAACGAGGTATCATCCCCAGATTTTTGAGATTATCGTACAGGAACCTTCCCACGAAGGGTATTCTCCTGCAGAATATGGCAAATTCGAGATGCTCCATGTCCTTCAGGTCTTCAAAAGGATACCCGTCTGCGAGGCATTCTATGCTTTTACGGGCAAAATTTTTGCCGACTTCGCCTGATTCTTCGGTCGCATAAATATCCCAGAGGGCTATGCCGGGTTTTCCGGCTCTTCTGTAGATGTTTATAAGTTCAGCCCTGTCCTCAGGGGAAACAGCAGATTGGTCACGGGGCCTTCCGGAGTTGACTGCCCGAAGATCGGTGATCTGCAGCAGATCGAGGATTTCTGCCCGCGACCATGCAGTCCAGAACTCGGTCCCGTATTCTCTTATGAATACTGCCGCGGAACCGGGGAAGAGCGCAAGGCTTTCCTCCAGTCCGGCAACAGCTTTTTTATTTCCCAGGAGTTGTATGGTCTTCTCTATATCAGGTTTGAGTATCCCCCAAAGCTTCCTGAAAAGATCTTTTTTAGGAGCAATCTTCGCCATTGAATCAGGAGAGAGGCCTTTTACAGGCACTTTTTCCTTTACCAGCGCAAGGAGGCCTATGGCTGCCTCCCTGTTTTCGCTGAGGTTCGGGACATAGGCAAGGTCTCCGTTGAGAAGATGCCAGTCTATTTCCGTATTCGACCATTCTTCCGAAGTCAGGAAATTCTGGGCCCCCAATCTGTCCACACCCTGGAGGAAATCAATTCCGTAATTTTTATATATCTCCAGAAGCCTGGGGCCCATGACTTTTGAGAGGATCCTCAGGTCGTTTCTGTCCGGGGCTGAAATAAGTATTGATTCAAGAACGTCTATAGGTCCCTGTGCCAGAAGGGGACCAAACGCATCCCACAAGATGCCCATTTTCTGAAGTACCGGTTCAAATTCACTGCCTTTTGCGATTTCTTTTGCAACATAGTCCCTTACCGGCTGGGAAAAAGAAAGGATGTGAGCGCTCTGGATCATCGAGGCAGCCTCTGACTTGCAGATTTTCTCCCAGTTTTTGAGAAGGGATGCGATGTTCCTGTCAATTTCTTCCCTCATGGACAGTGATGAACCATCCTCGCTCTTCCACCAGAGTGATTCCGCGTTGATTTCAAGTTTATACTCCTCGTAAAAGGACTTTCGCATCTCCTCTTCCAGTCTGTCCCTCGCCCCGGTCATGTCGTAGACTTCAAAGGCAAGGAGAAGCCAGCCCACTACGGGAACTATTTTTGAAAGCACCTTCCCCGCGATTTTCATCACCAGGAATTTCATTATCCGGTTGATTATTCTTTTTCCCAGAACGACAAAAGCTATACCGACAAGACCTTTTAACGGAATGGATCCCTGGGAAAAACCGTTTTTCTTCCCTGAGGAAGAAAATGCCAGGGACGCCCTCTCGGTATTCGGAATCGGTATGGTGTTGTACACAGGAAGGCGCTGCTTCAGGATCCCAAGAAAGGGTTCCCGTATCCGTTCCATGGATGTCTGAAGATGGAACTGTGTTTCCGACTCCAGGCTTTCCAGGATTTCCCGCTGAAAACTTTCACTGACTGAAGAAAGCCGGGGCTGAAGATTTGAGAAAAACAGCTCCACAAGTTTTTCCAGGTCTTCGTTGCTTCCCGCGCCGGCTTTAGTCTGTTTCCACCAGATACTGAAAGTTCCCTCCTCCAGTGGGAGTTTCGTTGCAGCAAGCGCCTTTTCAATATCCGAATAATTTTTTCCGACGATTTTCGTCAGGTCGTTCCGTGCCCATGTATCAAGGGCGTTTTTGATCCTTGATCTCTCAGCGTCAACAATACTGGGAAGCTTTTCGATCTCGGTTTCCGCCGTTCGCGCCGCCACCTCGATTTCGAGGAGCATCTGGGCAAGCATGTTCGACTTGTCCTGATCCCCGACGTTGGAGGAGGATAGGGTCTGCCGTACCGGCACAAGAATAAAAAGCATTGTCAACAGCAAGCAGCCCCAATTCATCCCTTTCTTCATTCCCCTGGTACCCCCCGCTCTTTTTTGCTCGAAGCCGATTTATAGTTCAATGTTCGCCTGGTTTTTTCCGTTTGCCTTTGACCTGTACAGAGCGATATCAGCACGTTTCAGCGCATCTGAGTAATCAGTGTCCGATTGCCTGAAATAGGTGATGCCAATGGAAAGAGAAAGCGTCTCATGCCTGCTGCCGAAGGAATGAACGTCTCCGGAAACAGCATCCAGAAGGTTCTGGCATACACGCATAATGTTTTCCGGTTTCAGTCCCCTGAAAAGCAGGAGAAATTCGTCCCCTCCCCAACGGAAGAGATGGTCTGTGCTTCTTATATGATTGTGGATAAGGGTCGTGATCCTTTTCAGGACACGGTCTCCTGCATCGTGGCCGTACGTATCGTTGATTCGCTTGAAATCGTCGATATCAAATGTGACGATCGCCGGGTTCGCGGGATCATCAAGCCCTCGGGAGAACGCGTTCCTGAGCGCATCTTCACCGGCGCGCCTTGAGAGGGCATCACTGACCGGATCCCTGTTGACCTTCTCTTCCAGTGCAGTCATGGAGCGTTTGTGGAACCACTTCTCCGAAACAACGATAAGAACATAGGTAAGCATCAGCAGTAAAACAAGGACAGCGATGAAGAGGGTTATCAGCCGGATGATAAGAGCGTGGCTTTCAGCCTTTGCCTTGTCTATGTACGGCTGCATGTCGTCCATGTGGATCCCAAGGGCGACTATCCAGTTGAAATCTTTGTATAGCCTGGCGTAGGTCAGTTTTCTCGATATGGTGTCAGAGCTTTTCTTTTTGAAAAAATAGGTGAAAAAGATTTCCCCGTATTTTTTTACTCCTTCCAGTTCCTCGAGGTACGGATGGTTGCCCTCGATATCCGTCATTTCTGTGGAGAGGAGCATTCCTTCAGTATCTTTGAGGTTCGGATGGATCCTTCGGATGGCGTAATCGGACCCTCCTTCGTAGTTTACAACTTCGTTGATCCATATGTATGAATCGAAGGGAAAGGTTGATTTATGAATTTCCCGGGCAGTTGCTTTTTTCACAAGTCCATCCGAATATTCTTTTGAAATTCCGAAGAATGCCCCGTATCTGCCGAAATCCATCATGCTGTGCGCGGCATATTTTCCGCCCTCGTCACCAAGGGATGAAGCAGGACGCTCGTCCAGGATCCCCCGCGGATCATAGAGGACTTCTCCAGATCCGCCATCCCAGAGCACTGCAGTCCACTTCTCGTCATCAAAGGTTTTTTCAAAAATCGGAACAAACTGCCCAGGGTCATTTTCGGCTATGAAATGCAGCTTGCGCTCAGTTTCATGAACCAGAGCACTCATACGGGAGACTTCTTCTTCTCTTCTTTCCCTGATCCTCAGTATTTGATTATCGACAGTGTGTTTCAGGAATGTTTGTTTTATTTCGTTGATCGATTTTTCCGTGTTGTCGACATAAATGGTCCCGACTTTTCCCGCCAGCGTGAAATAGAACAACCCGGCGGCCACACAAGTTATCGTGATGATAAGAACGCTGAATATCCGGTATTTGTTCTCCATTTGAAAGAAGCCAGCCTTCCGTATGTATTGCCCAAGCCTTTCTTTTCCCCAACTGAGTAATATTACAACAAACAGCCGGTATTTTTAAGCCTGTGTATCGAGATTGAAGGAAATTCGTTTTTTCAGACCGGAAGCAAAAAATTAAGGATCCCTACTGTTCAGTGGAATTTGTTTATTTCCCTGAGATACCGAGCACAAGGCGTCTGCAGAAATCGAGGAACACTCCGTAGGGTCTTCCCGCCAGGGAAAAGGTCAATGACATAAAGCCTGTTGAAAGAGCTATTTGTCTCCAGGTGGCCCCGGCTGCGAGAAGGACAATAACGTAAAGGGGTACCTGGAAAAGGACAAACGCCAGTGTATCGCCCAGCACCATCTTCCAGGGACTGGATCTGTCGATATCGAAAAAGAGAAAGAGCCTGTCCCTGAACCAGCCGTAGGGTCTTCCCGTAATGAGGTTGACGGGAACCGCCGCGATCCTCGCTTTTACTGACTGGATGAACGTAAGCTTCGCAATGAAAATCTCTATTGACATGCACATGGCAGTGGAAAAAAGGATCATAGCCGTTATGTCTGCCGCAAGGAGGGCGAGCCTTTTCTTTTTGTCTTCCCTTCCGCAGTTCGGATCCGACAAGAATCTCACCTGCCCGGTCAAATTTTTTATGCTGTTCTTCCAATGAATACTATACCGGTACCTGATCTTCTCATTTATGTAAAGCTTACCACGCTGCA
>JAAYJB010000102.1 GCA_012523155.1 Synergistaceae bacterium
TCCGATTCGGCCTGTCCCATTTCCGCCCATTCTTTCCGGGTACCTTCTTCGTCCTGGTACCGTACGCTGACGGACCGATTCCGCCGGACCCGCACCATCAGGTCCGGGAAGGACATGCAGTCATCCCAGAGGGTGAAAGTTTCCGGGCTCCTGAAGATGACCTCCGGGTTCGCTATGACGAAGGATCCCTTCCCAAGGTTCAGGGCAATGAGCCGCTTCGGGATGCCTATCTGGGGCGCGGCGATCCCCCGGCCGAAACCGTGTTCCTTCCGGAACAGTTCCAGGGCCTCCCTGAGATCCTCCATCTCCTCGTTCAGCAGGGGATCGGAAAAATCCTCCACAGGGGCGCATTTCCGCCGCAGAAGAGGATCGCCGAGTATCAGGACCGGTCTTTTCATCATAACGCCTCCGAAATAAACAATCACGGCCCGGGAACTAAGTACCATTCAGTCTACCGGGCGTTCCATAGGTATGAATATGATGCCGTTGACTTCCCTGAAGGGGCCGACGGCACGAAAGCCCATTTTTTCATAAGCGGGCACGGCAAAGGGGGAAGAATTCACCGTTATGCTTTTCAGTTCCGGTTTGATTCTGAGGCATTCGTCTACCGCCATGGCCACCAGGGTCTTTCCGATTCCCTCGCACCGGCGGTCGACGAACAGCAGCGAGATATGATCGCCCCTGACGATCTCGATCATGCCTGTCAGGTCATCCCCGTCTTCCGCCACCATGATGAACCCGTTTTCCCCTGCACGGGCAGCTATCGCCTCCGTGTTCGCGAACGTATAAAATTCCCCGACCCCTTCATCGCTGTAGTCCGGGGCGACAAACTCGTCGAAAACCTTCTTCACCAGGGCGCAGATCCTTGTTTCCTCTCCCTTTCTCATAAACCTGTAGGCCGTGACCATGGCTATTCCCCCGATCCGAGGCTCACTTTCCTTCTTCTGCAACCAGGGGCTCGTACACATCCCTGTCCCTGTCGGAGAAGCAGCAGAAGACGACTTTTTCAATGCCGGGATATTTTTGCAGTTCCTCCCGCACTGTGGACACGGCGATCTTCGCTGCCTGTTCAACCGGGTAGCCATAGACCCCGGTACTGATGGATGGAAAGGCGATGGACTTCACCCCCGCCCCTGATGCCAGCTCCAGTGAACGCCTGTAGCACGATGCCAGGAGCTCCGCCTCTCCCCGGCTGCCTCCGTGCCACACGGGGCCCACGGTGTGGATGACGTACTTCGCCGGGAGCCGGCAGCCTTTCGTGATTTTGGCGTCGCCGGTGGCGCAGCCGCCGAGTTTTCTGCATTCATTCAGCAGATCCGGCCCCGCGGCACGGTGTATTGCCCCGTCCACTCCCCCGCCGCCGAGCAGGGAATTGTTGGCTGCGTTGACGATGGCATCCACCTGAAGTGTCGTTATATCCGCTTTTACAGCTGACAGCATTTCCATCACCCTCCAAAAAAGATTGAACGTTCTCCGCCGCTCTTACTCCGGAGCGGCGGTACTTTCCTCCCGCGCCAAGGGAAAGACGATGTCGA
>JAAYJB010000103.1 GCA_012523155.1 Synergistaceae bacterium
CCTCTATTCAAGCCCCGGATAAAGGGGGTGGTTTTTGCATGCCTCCAGGACTTCCGCCCTGACCGCCGCTATCTCCTTTTCGTCCTCAACATTCCTCACGACCCGGTCGATCCACCGGGCGAAATTCCGCATGTCTCCGGGGCCGAATCCTCTCGTTGTCACAGCCGGAGTGCCTACGCGTATGCCGCTGGTGATGAACGGACTCTGGGTATCGAAGGGAACAGCGTTCTTGTTCACCGTTATTCCGGCTTTGTCGAGCGCCGCTTCCGCAGCCTTTCCTGTAACCCCCGTGCCTGTGAGATTCATCAGTATAAGGTGATTGTCCGTTCCGCCTGAAACAAGGTGATAGTCAAGGGAAAGAAGCGCTTCGGCAAGAACTTTCGCGTTTTCCACGATTTTCTTCTGATACTCCCTGAAAGAGGGCTCAAGGGCTTCTTTGAACGCCACGGCCTTCGCCGCGATGATATGCATCAGCGGTCCTCCCTGCATGCCCGGGAAAATGTTCTTGTCAATTGCCTTGGCATATTCGGCCGTGGACATGATCATTCCGCCCCGGGGCCCCCGGAGGGTTTTATGGGTGGTGGTCGTCAGGAAGTGGCAGAAAGGCACCGGGTCCTTGTGGCATTTTCCGGCAATGAGACCCGCGATATGGGCGATGTCAAAGAACAGCAGCGCACCGACCTTGTCGGCGATTGCCCTGAACTGTTCCGCGTCTATCTCGCGGGGATATGCGGATGCTCCGCAGACGATCATCTTCGGTTTATGTTCCACGGCCAGCCGCTCAACTTCCGCGAAGTCGATCCGCTCCGTCTTCTTGTCGACACCGTAGGGGATAACATTGTACAGGCGCCCGGAAAAGTTCACAGGCGATCCGTGGGTCAGGTGACCGCCGTGGGCGAGATTCATGGCAAGGATAGTGTCTCCCGGCTGGAGCACCGAGAAATAGACCGCCATGTTCGCCTGTGACCCCGAATGGGGCTGAACGTTCACATGATCGCAGCAAAAAAGCTCCTTCGCCCTGTCCCGGGCAAGATCCTCCGCCTTGTCCACCACGTGGCACCCGCCGTAATACCGTGCATGAGGATACCCTTCAGCATACTTGTTGGTCATGACAGAACCCATTGCCGCAAGTACTGCCCGTGAGACAAAGTTCTCAGATGCAATCAGCTCTATGCCGTTCCTCTGTCTCTCAAGTTCCTCCGAAATCGCGCTGAAAATTTCCGGATCTGTTTCCCGAAGAAACTCCTGGCCTTTCTCCAACATCACATACCGCTCCTTTCAAGCTGCTCTGAAAATGATTCAATCTCAGGCTCCGAGACAATCGGCGCCCCTACCGACTTCCTGGCGCTCTCAATATCCTTGAGCCCGTTTCCTGTAACCACTATGGCCACGCGTTCATCTTTCCCCAACTGTCCATTACCGGCCATTTTCCTGAAGCCCGCAAACGCGGCCGCCCCGGCAGGTTCGCCGAAAACCCCCGTTTTCCTGGCAAGCTCAGGAATAGCTGACAATATCTCTTCGTCTGAAACTGAAACCATATCCCCGTCAGTGTTCCGCACTGCACGAAGGGCTTTCGCCCAATTTCTCGGAGCCCCTACAGATATACTGTCTGCAACTGTATCCGCAGGCCCGAAAGAGACCCGATCGGCTCCTGTCCTGAACGCTTCGAAGATCGGGCGTGCTCCTTCAGCCTGCACACCGGTAATCTTGGGGATACCGGGGATCATCCCCATGGCAAGGAGGTCGCTGAACCCCTTGTACAGGCTTCCTATGCAGCAGCCGTCCCCGACGGAAATAAAAATCCTGTCCGGAAGATCCCATCCGGTCTGTTCGGCTATCTCGAGAGCACAGGTCTTTTTTCCCTCCACGAGGTAGGGATTAATAGCACAATTCCTGTTGTACCATCCGTATTTTTCTATCGCTGCGGTCGCGAGGCTGAAGGCGTCTGCGTAGTCACCCTTTACGAGGATCACTGCTGCACCGTACACGAGCAGCTGCGCCACCTTGGCGGCAGGAGCCTTTTCCGGCACAAAGATGAAGCTTTTCAGCCCTCCTACAGCAGCGAAACCGGACAGGGAGCTGGCAGCATTTCCGGTCGAAGCGCAGGCTATTGTTCTCCTCCCCAGCTCCAAAGCCCGGGCAACGCCGACGGCACTGGCACGATCCTTGAGGGAGCCCGTGGGGTTCCTTCCATCGTCCTTCACCCATAACATGCCGACTCCATATTCCCTTGCGGCACTGGAACATTCATAAAGGGGAGTCCACCCCACGGAAAGGGGCGGTATAAAATCAGGATTCGAAACAGGAAGGATCTCGCTGTATCTCCAGAGGGAAAGCGGTCTTTCAGCAAGGGCTCTTGCTGTCATGTCCGCCCTGGCCTGCCTGTAGTCGTACAACACGTCAAGAGTACCGTCAAGTCCGCATTTCGGGCACGTGTACTCAACTTCTCCCGGTTTATAATGTGCTCCGCAGAGGACGCACCGGAGTTCCACAGGTTTCCCCATAGCTATTTCCTCCTTAAATAACTAAAAACTTTAGTATTTCATATGCATTGTGTTATTAACAGTCGATAGTACACGTTTCGCCATTGCATAGTATCCTTGATAAGCTTTGAGCAACTGATCAATTACTATATATTCATCAATGCCGTGCACTAGCTCTCTTTCTGATGGGCCATAAATAATTGTAGGCAATTTTTTTTCTGCTGCAAAATAACAGCCATTTGTTCCAAAACCTGAACGGTTAGATATCTCAGCAGGGAGTCCTGATTCAGCTAAGGCTTCACGAAGATTTTGTATGTAAGGTGAATTCTCAGGAAGGAGCCATGCTGCAGCAAAATGATTTCCTCTGATAGGAGCCCCCGTATAACATCTGTCTTCAATAACGGGGAAACTTACCTTTGTCTTAAGATCAGGAATTGTTTCTGAGGCTTTTCCTATAATCTTGCGAATTTCCCTGGAAACACCTTCCAGAGTTTCTCCGAGCAGCAACCTTCGATCGAAAACTGCTGTACATTTTTCTGGAATTGCACCACTGTTAGACAAAGGAGTGGAAAAAAGACTAGTGAGAACTAAGATCCCTTCCCCAAGAAAGGGATCTTTCGGGGGAATAAATGTTTTTTTTACATAGGTCAAAAGGTCGTTCATTTTATCTGCTGCATTTATCCCAAACTCAGGATGGGAAGAGTGAGCCATTTTACCGAATGTTTCGATCTGCAACTCAGCCCTTCCTCTTTGCCCTCTTTCGAGCGAGAGAGCGGATGCCTCGCCTACAATTACACATGTAGCATCAGCAGAATCAGAAATTGCCTTTGAGGCAACACTTTCAAACGTTTCCTGGTGAACAGCAGCAGCCACAACTAATTCACCATTAAGAGCAAATCCGTGATCTTCTTTTAGATGAGCTCCAGCCATTATCATGGCTGCCAAAGCTCCTTTCTGATCCGAAGCAGCCCTTCCATAAATTCTCTCATTTTTTTCAAACGCACCAAAAGGATATTGAGACCATTCCGCAGCGTCACCTGCATTAACATGATCCATTTGAGAGGTAAGAAGGAGTTTTTCTCCTTTTCCAGAAAAAATGATCCTCCCCAGAACGTTTCCGTAAGAATCAGTTGTTACCGAATCATATCCCAACGAACGCATAGTTTCAGATACAAACCGGGCTACCTCTTTTTCACGCCCTGATAAACCAGGACGGCGAACAAGATCCTGACAAAGTTGTATCAACTCTTTTTGTCTGGGAACATCCATAATGTCCGCCTCCAATATTTCAAAATCACGATACCAAGATACACCTTATTACATAAATTTCAATAAAGAAATAATGATATAATGCATCATTAAATCCTATACTTAAGAGGTGCGTGGTAATGAACCTTCATCAATTAAGAATTTTTTGCTCTATTGTGGAAAATGGTTCTTTTCGAAGTGCCGCAGATAAAATGTTTCTTTCACAACCCTCTATTAGCCAACAAATCGCTTCCTTGGAAAAAAGTTACGCAATCCGCCTTTTCAACAGAAAGGGGAGAACGATCTCGGTCACGCCAGAAGGGAAAACACTGTATAACCTCGCTGCAGATCTAATCAGACAGGCGGATGAAATTCCAGCACGATTCAAGGCTATGCAAGAATTAAAAACTGGAAAGCTCAATATTGGGATATCACCTTTTGCTGGAAATTACGTCCTTCCGCTTGCTCTTTCTAGATTTCTTGACGAATTTCCGTCGATTTCCATTAGTTTGACTTCAGGTTCCTCTAATAAACTAATATCACTTGTAAAAACCGGAACCATTGAACTGGCCATCCTAGGGAGAGATTTTTCATCAACCAATGACTCGGAGTTGACTTATCGTCCTTTATTTGAAGATCCCATTATACTCACTGTCAATTATTTGCATCCATTGGCTGGAAAAGGAAAGGCGTCTCTCTCTGACTTAAGACAAGAAACATTGATCCGATTGACTGGGCACTGTCCCTTGGGAACCTATGTCGACGAATTCCTTTTAAGAAAAAGGATACAATTTGCAAAAGAGGTAGAAACAGAGGATATTGATGTAGCAAAATCGCTAGTAGCACAGGGAATTGGAGTTACAATCACAAGTTGTCTCTCAATCCAACGAGAAAAAAAGAGTGAGGAGATTGTCGTAGTTGATTTCGAGGGAATTCAGGAACTCTCTTGGGAAATTCAATGCGTCTACTCATCCTCGGGGGGGCTCTCCTATCCCGGATGGGAAATGGTGAAACGGCTTGAGGAGAACGCCCGGAAACTGTTGAAATAGGGCGGCCTTCCGGCCGCCCCGATATTATACTCCGAGCAGTTCAGCCAG
>JAAYJB010000016.1 GCA_012523155.1 Synergistaceae bacterium
CGGAAGGGCTGGTCTTCCTGTGCCGGCAGGGGAGGCGCCGCAGCCTTAGACGAAGACACCGCGACGGAAACACAGGAATTGATCGCAGGAAATACAGGCCGGAAGGGATTTCCCTTCCGGCCTTTTTTCATTTCGAAGGAGGGATACATCCATGCAGCCCCATCTTTTCACTCCCGGACCGGTAACCATTCCTCATCGCATCAGGCAGAGAGGCGCCGAGCCGCTGATCAGCCACAGAAGGGAGCCCTTTTTCTCCCTGCTGGAGGAGATATCGGCTCGCTTGAAGAGGCTTCTGAGGACGAAAGAACCCCCCGTGCTCTTCCCCGGCTCGGGAACGGGAGCCCTCGAAGCACTGGCCTCTAACCTCATCGCCCCAGGCGACCGGGTAATTTCCTTTTCCTGCGGCGCCTTTGGCGATCGGTTCCGGGAGATAGCCGCCCGGCGGGGAGCCGACATCATTCCCGCGGATATTCCCTGGGGCCGGGGTGTCACCGCGGACGACGTGAAAGACGGTCTTTTCCGGTGCCCCGATCCCGCCGCCGTGCTCCTCACCCACAACGAGACCTCCACCGGTGCCGTCACCTCCCTCGGGGAGTGCATCGCTGCCCTTCATCCCGACGGTCCCCTTGTGCTTGTGGATGCAGTCAGTTCCCTCGGTGCCATACCTTGCTTCCCGGAAGAGTGGGGCATCGACGGCCTTGCATCATGCTCCCAGAAGGGGCTGCTCACACCTCCGGGTATTGCCGTGGCGGCACTGTCTCCCCGCGGCTGGGCGAGGGCGAACTCCTTTTCCTGTCCCTCATATTACTTTGACCTCCCCATGCACCGGAGGTTTCTGGAGAAGGACCGGCCCCAAAACCCCTACACGCCGCCCGTCACCCTTCTTTACAGCCTTGATGAAGCGCTGCGGTTCCTGGAGGATTTCGGGTTCGGAGAATGGTTCCGAATGAAGGCCCGGACGGCCGGGACCTTCGGTACCGCCTGCGAGGCCATGGGCCTTTCCCTCTACGTGAAGGATCCGACCTTCCGATCTCCCGCCGTCACGGCGGTGAAGGTGCCCGGCGGAAAGGGAAAAGAAATGAAGCGTGCCCTTGAGGCCCTTGGTGTGGACGCAGCCGCCGGACAGGGGAAAGAACCTTCCCTGCTCCGGGTTGCCCATTACAGCCCGGGAGGGTGGGCTGAACTCTCCCTTATCGCTGGAAGCATCTACGGAGCGGGAAAAAAGTGCGGGCTGAACCTTCGCCCTGATTTTTTGGAAACAGCCTGGAACCGGTGGACAAAGGAAGGAGAATGATGAAATGAAAGTGCTCGTGACGGATACCGTATCGGAAGCTGGTGTTGGTCTTCTTCGGAGAGAAAAAGACCTCCAGGTGGAGGTGCGGACCGGACTCACAAGGGAAAAGCTGTTGGAGGCCGTGGCCGATGCGGACGGAATGCTGACCCGCAGCGGTACGCCCCTCGACTCCGAAGTACTCGGGGCGGCGAAGAAGCTCCGGGCGGTAGCAAGGGCCGGTGTTGGCGTTGACAACATCGATATCGGGGCGGCGAGCCGCCGGGGGATCGTAGTGATCAACGCCCCCACGGGAAACACCCTAGCGGCGACGGAACATACCCTGGCAATGATGCTCTCCCTGGTCCGGAAGGTTCCCCAGGCGTGGAACTCGGTGGCTTCGGGCGAATGGAAGCGGAGCCGGTTCATGGGGATGCAGCTCTCCGGAAAGCGGCTGCTGGTTATCGGACTGGGACGGATCGGGACCCAGGTGAGCCTCCGGTGCCGGGCCTTCGGCATGGATGTTTCCGCCTACGACCCCTACATATCGAAGGAAAAGGCGGACCGGGCGGGGGCCCAGCTTCTGGTCGACCTGGCCGGGGCCCTCTCCCTCGCCGACATTGTCACCCTCCATGTCCCTCTCACTGCCGAGACCAGGAAGCTGCTCGACGCTTCGGTGCTTCGGGCCTGCAAACAGGGAGCTTTCCTGGTGAACTGTGCCCGGGGCGGCCTGGTGGACGAGGAGGCCGTGGCGGAGGCAGTACGCTCAGGCCTTCTGTCCGGTGCGGCCTTCGACGTGTTCAACGGCGAGCCTGTGCGGATGGACCATCCCCTCCTCGCTCCTGACCTCCGGGAGAAAGTCATCCTCACCCCCCACATCGGAGCCAACACGGAAGAGGCCCAGTCCGCTGTGGCGGTGATCGCCGCCTCCAATCTCGCGGCCGCTCTCCTCGGCAAGCCCTATGAACACGCGGTGAACCTCCCCTTTTCCGAGCAGCTTCTCAGTGACGGGCGAAGGGGCTACCTCTCACTTGCCCGAAAGATGGGGTATCTCGCTGCCCACCTCCTTCGTGAGCCGGTGAAAGAGATCCGGGTCACCCTCAGGGGGCCCCTTTTCTCGAAAGGTGATGACCCCATCTGCTTCGAGGTGCCCTATCACTACTCCCCCTTCACCGTGGCGGGTCTCAAGGGCATGCTCGAGGTCTCCCACGGGCCGGAGGTAAACTACATGTCTGCTCCGCTCCTGGCCTCCGACAAGGGGATAGCGGTGGAGGAGAGCCGGGGGGAGGGCGGCACCTACAAGAACCTCCTGGAAGTGACCATCCGGGCCGCAGGCTGCCGGGAAGGAGTGACCGTGGCCGGCACCGTCACCGAGGAAGGCCGCCAGCGGGTGGTGAACCTCAACGGCTACTGGATCGAGTTTGTCCCCGAGGGAACGGTGCTCCTGTTCAACAACCACGACCGGCCCGGTGTCATAGGGAAGGTGGGCACCATACTCGGTGAGGCTGGGTCCAACATCGCCAACTTCGCCCTGGGCAGGAAGAACGGCAGCGGGCTCGCCGTGGGGGCCCTCCAGATAGACAACGACATCCCGCCGAAAGTCATCGATACCTTCAAAGCCGATGCGGACCTTCTCTGGGCCGTGAAGGTGAATTTCTCGGAGGCCCTGTGATGAAGCGGATCTTCCTTGTGCGGCACGGAGAAACGGACTGGAACAGGGAGGGGCGGTTCCAGGGGCAGATGGACATCCCGCTGAACGATACGGGGCTGGTCCAGGCCCGGTCTGTCGCGGAGGCGCTGAAAGACGTTTCCCTGGAAAGGATCGTGGCCAGTCCCCTCTCCAGGGCCCGGGAGACCGCCCGCCCCCTGGGTGAGCTGAAAGGGCTGCCGGTGGAGGTGAACAGGGGGCTCATCGAGATAGGGCACGGCTTCTGGGAAGGGCGCACCTCCGGCGAAGTGGAGGTGCAATGGCCGGGTTTGCTCGAAACCTGGCACAGACAACCTGAGCGTGTAACCATGCCCGGCGGGGAAAGCCTCAGCGATGTGCAAAACCGCGCCTGGCCCGCCCTGTTGAGGATTGCGGAAGGAAAGGGCGAAAACATTGCCGTTTTCACCCACGACGCCGTGCTGAAAGTACTGTTGATGAAGGTCCTGAACTGCCCTATCTACAGCTTCTGGCGGTTTCAGCTCGCTAACGGCAGCATTACCCTACTTGAGCTTTCAGACAGGGGATGGCGTGTACAGCTCATGGGAGAATGTCATCACCTTGGAAACCCCTTCTTCCGGGAGGAACAGAGAGGGTTATAAAAAACCCCCGGAAAAGCTTTCCGGGGGCATGACGTCTTTGCCTTTTTTAAGGTTTTTTTGCGGCAAGACAAACTACCAGCCTTTGACCGTTTCGAAGATACTGTCTGGAA
>JAAYJB010000104.1 GCA_012523155.1 Synergistaceae bacterium
GCGGAGATAACAAAGGCGGCCCAGAAGGAAGGCCTGCTGTACGCGGGAGATCCCTGCAGCGGAGACGCATCCTTCATAGGGGGCAACGTGGCCGAGAACGCCGGCGGCAACAAGGTGGTGAAGTACGGAACCACGGGGAATTCTGTCCTCGCCCTTGAGGCGGTCCTCGCAGACGGAACGGTGACATGGTTCGGAGGGAAACGCAGGAAAGACGCCACGGGGTACGACTTTACCCATCTCATCGTCGGATCGGAAGGGACACTGGCGGTGGTCACGAAGATCATCCTCAAGCTGCTGCCCCTGCCGGGAAAAGTGGTGGATCTCCTGGTCCCGTTCCCCGATGTACACTCCGCCATTGATTTCGCACCCCTCATCCAGAGCGAGGGAAAAGTAATTCCTTCTTCAATCGAGTTCATGGACGGAAAATCCATCAGGCTGGCGGAGCGCTTCCTGAACACGGCGCTGCCCTATGACGATGCGGGCGCCCATCTCATTATCCAGCTCGAGGGGAATGACCCCGATGTTCTGGCCGATGACATGGAGCGCATAGGTGACCTGTGCATGAGCCACGGGGCGCTCGAGGTATTCGTGGCCGACAACAGGACGACGAGGGATAAGCTCTGGAAGGCCCGGAAGTGCCTGGCCGAAGCCGTAATGGCCTATTACCCCAAATACAGCCTGGAAGACCTGGTGGTGCCCACCAGCGAGATCCCGAAGCTTATGGCCGAGACCACCCGTCTCTGCGAAAAGTACGGTGTAGAGGAGGCAAATTTCGGCCACGTGGGTGACGGGAATATGCATGTGAATATTCTCTTTCCGGAAGAGCGGCCGGACTGGCACGAAATCATAGAGGACCTTCTTGACGAACTCTATGAATTCACAGCAGGGATAGGCGGGACGCTGAGCGGAGAGCACGGCATCGGGCTGAAAAGGCAGAAATACATGTGCAGGGTGATGGACCAGGCCCAGATGGATCTCATCAGCAGGGTCAAATCGGCTTTCGATCCCAAAGGAATACTGAACCCGGGCAAGATGATCCGGTGCCCTGAGCGTGAAGGATGATCCGTAAAAAGTGATTGAGTGAAGACCGGAATGCCGGAAGAAATTCTGAAACGCCCCCGAATACGGAGAGAAAATCCGTCTTCGGGGGCGCTTTTTGATTCGTTCAGGAGAAGAGATGGTTCCTCCCGTGTCTAAAACGGCCTATAAAGCGGTGCGATGCGGAAGCAGGCAAGCATGGCCTCTTTCATGCTTACGGGATTGGCGATCCCCTTCCAGGCAATGTCGAAGGCTGTTCCGTGGTCCACGGAGGTGCGTATAAACGGAAGCCCGAATGTCACGCTTACAGTGCGGTAGAAATCGTAGGTCTTGGAAGCAATGTGCCCCTGGTCGTGGTAGAGGGACACCACCACGTCGTACTTTCCCTGGAGGCCGAAATAGAAAACGCTGTCGGCGGGTACAGGCCCGACCACGTTGATTCCCTTTCCCTTTGCCTTTTCCACTGCGGGAACAAGTACACGGGCTTCCTCGTCCCCGAAGAGCCCTCCGTCCGATGCGTGGGGGTTCAGGGCTGCGAGAGCTATTGTCCCTGCAGGAAGGCCGATGGAGGCGAGGCATTTCGCGGCCGTTTCAATCGAATGGACCACGTCGCCGCACTCGAGCTTTTCGATGGCCTGCTTCAGGGAGAGATGCCTGCTGTGGAAAAGGATCCGGAGCCTGTCCACGATAAACATGGTATAGCTTTTTGATGCCCCTGACATGTCGGCCAGCATCTCGGTGTGACCGATATAGGGTTCCCGGGCTGCCTTCAGCGCCTCCTTGTTGATGGGGGTCGTGGCGACTCCCGAGGCCATCCCTGACATGCAGAGATCAACCGCCCTGCGGATGTAGGCTACAGATGCTTTGCCGGCGAGTGCCGATATCTTTCCCGGCTGCAGGACCGAAAGATCGGGAATCATGTTCAGGTCGAGCACAGGGAGGGCGTCAGGTGATCCCGTAACCGCCGACGGGTTCTCCACCACGTGAAGCCCCGCTGAAAGGCCGAGCCTGCGGCTTACCTCCGTCAGCACGGATAAGTCTCCGATCAGGAGGGGTATTCCGTGTTCCCAGATTTCCGGATCTGCTATTGCCTTGAGGGCTATTTCCGGCCCCACCCCTGCGGGGTCGCCCATGGGGACTGCAATTACCGTCGGTTTCATTCTCTTACTCCCTTTCCTTTCCAAGCCATCGGACGGCCCTGTAGATTCCGTCTTCTTCGCCTATGAGCCCCCCCTTGGTCACGACCTTGAGACCTGCATGATCTCCATCGAGAATACGTCCCCCCATTATAAGAGGCTGTATTTCGACAAGAGGCGCCAGGGTCGAGGTTCCCACCCCTTCAAAAAAGACGGAAGCAATATCTCCTCCGGAAAGAAGGATACCTCTGATTTCACCGCTGATCAGACGCAATGTTTCCTTGCCCAATGATGCAAGCGTTGAGGCCATGCGTTCTTCTGAACCTCTCAAAACTTCGTCCGCCGTTCTCAGGAGCAGCAGCTCGCTGTCTGCCGGGCAAGTATTAATAAAGGTGTACAGACGCTCAAAAGCTTCATCCCTTGTTTCGCCGGGATAAAGAATAAATTCAGCTGTTGAGATTTTACCTTTGAGGAAGCCCAACTGTTTTTTTGTTTTCTCGGCCGTGCTTCCTAAAACGGCCAGCACTTTTGATTTGTTGCCGGAAGAGGCTTTTCTCGAAAGAAAAGCGGCGGTGAAAGGGCCCGGGTCCACAGGGCAAAATTCAAAAGGAAGGGAGGCTGCCCCTTCTGCAACAGTTTCGATGTCGCCATCGGTCATTGCATCCGAAATGACGATCCTGACCTTATTTGTTATCAGGTTCTCCAGCCTTTCAGCAATTTTTCCGGCGCCTGCCCGAACATCTGTTATCGAAATGTGTGCGGTGGCGAATCGTCCTCTAAAATAATCCGGCACAAAACTTGAGGAGATCGGCCATATAGGATCATGGGCAACCTCGGTCCTCTCAAGAAGGGATCCGAAGAGAAGCTGAAATCCTCCTATCGTGGTTCTGCCTGACGAAGGAAATGCGGGTACTACAATCGCAACGGCAGAAGAACGGGCCGTAAGCATTTCTGCAGTTTCTCCGAGCAGGTGTCCGCGGAGTGTGGTATCGATCCGCTTTGCCAGGGAAACTTCTTTGTTCAGAGAAGTGAGGATCGATCTGAAGATTTCTGCTGCTTCACTCTCCGGCCGTCTTCTTGTATCGCAATTTATGACAAGTGCTTCTCCTGTCCCGGGTAATTCAAGCTTATTTCTCTCCGGCCGTATAACCTGGCGCACAGGGAGCCCTCTTTCTTTGAGCATTATTGACTGGACAGAAGACCCGGTGAGATCATCACAGAGGACTAAAAATGAACTCATGATGTTATTTCACCAACTTGATTATCCCCAGTGAAAAAACGGGGAAATTGCTTATGAGCATGATGGCCAGGACTTCAGCCACGAGGAAACCGAAAATTTTCCTCGTGATATCTTCGATGCGTACATTGTGATCCTTCACAAGCGATACCGCCACAAAGAGATTGACGGCCATGGGAGGCGTGATCATGCCCACGGACGTGTTTACCACCATAATGATGCCGAGCATGAGCGGGTCCATGCCTATGGAGTTCGTGATGGGCAGAAGCAGGGGAGCCATAAGGAGGATGATCGCCTGCGTCTCGAGAAAGACTCCCAGGAAGAGGAGGATCAGGTTTATCAGCGTTATGAGTACAAAGGGATTTGAGGATACGGAGATGATCCATGCGGCTATTTCTGCCGAGACACGGCTCACGGTTATGAGCCACGACATCGACTGTGAAGTGGCAATGACGAAGAATACCACCGAAGTGCTGATTCCTGCCTTGATTATGACCGTCCTTATTGTCTGCAGGTCAAGCTCCCTGTATATGAAAGCGCTGATGAGAAGACTGTAGATTACCGCCACTGCCCCCGCTTCCGTCGGGGTGAAAACGCCTCCGTAAATGCCGCCGAGGATTATCAGAGGCATTATGATTGCCAGGATCGAATCCTTGAGAGCTGCCAGGAGCTGTCCCTTTGTCCTGGGATCTTCCTTGGGGATTTCAAGGCGCACAGACTGCATAACGACCACGGCACCGAGGATGACCGCAAGAAGTATGCCCGGGCCGAAGCCGGCAAGAAAGAGATCCCCGATTGAAACGCCTGCAACCACTCCGAAGGTGATCATCGGAATCGAGGGCGGGATAACCACCCCGAGAGTTCCCCCGGCGGCTGCTATAGAAGCCGCAAATGCCGGCGGGTAGCCTTTTTTTATCATTGACGGGACCATGATGCCGCCGATGGCCGCCACAGTTGCAGGATTTGAGCCGCTTATGGCTCCGAAAAAGGCGCTTGCAAGAATCGTGATGAGCCCCAGCCCTCCCCTGTATCCTCCCACCATTGCCGACGCAAGTTTAACGAGACGGCGGGAAATGCCGCCGTGTTCCATGAGTCCTCCTGCCAGCATGAAGAATGGGATCGCCATGAAGGGAAAGGAGTCGGCGGATGTGAACATACGCTGTGCCACTACCACGGGGTTGAGCGGCAGGTTTCCGAAAGTGATGCCGGCGATAGACGCCAGCCCGATGCTCACTGCTACAGGAATGTTCAGAAATATAAGAATGACGAGGGTGGAGAACATGATTGTCGCCATGCTACATCACCTCCGGATTTCCCGCTGATGCCCTGATAGCCGCTGCCGTTTCAAGAAAGGCCTGAAACGCCCTCAGCCCTACGAGGAACATCCCCAGCGGTACTGCTGAATAGGGGACCCACATGGGAATATACAGTGCCGGGGTGGTCTGTCCCATGAAAATCTGGTGGGCGATGATAGTTCTGTAGTAGTACATGATCATCCC
>JAAYJB010000105.1 GCA_012523155.1 Synergistaceae bacterium
ACATCGCCGAACGCCTTCACCATCTCTTCCTTGTAGAGCAGCGGAGTCATGGCAAAACAATTGCCGTCGCTCGAAACCATAAGCCCCCTGACTCTTTCGTCGGGATGGGTATCGAGGCCGCTGATATACTCAAGGTCTGTCGAAGGACCGAGATAAATGGCGTCAAGCCCGTTTTTTCTCAGTTCCTTTGTCAGCATTTCCAGTCTTTTCTGATTGATCATGGATTTCCCCCCGAAAATGAGTATATTTGCTTGCGATGAACCGTCAACAGCGCTTCCATCATACACAGGGACGCATGTGTTCTTCGTCCACTGAAATACTTTTTCCTATCATAATACTTCTTTTGTTTATAATCCATACGCAGTACATACCTGTACCCGAGAGGTACATGGGCTTAACTTGCACACTATTTATTAAAAATACATTGTAAGCCTTAAATTATTCCATTTTCTTTATTTTGAATGAAAGGTATAGGTGTGAATGTGTGTTTTATTTGCTCTTCCTGTAGTGTTGACTAAAAAATATGAGGGGAATATTATTACATATACGGTTTACTTTTCTGTATCCCCGCCGTGAAACAGACAACTGAAAGGGAGGGAAATGAATGAAGAAGGTGTTGGGTTTTCTTTTGCTGTGTGTAATGGTCTTCACCCTGGCAGCACCGGCCCTTGCAGGCCCCGGAAAAGTAGCAATAGTCACAAATACTGTTTCCCAGAACGAAGAGGAGTACCGTTCCGCCCAGGAAATGGTCGCCAAGTACGGTGACAGGATCGTCCACGTAACGTGGCCGGACAATTTCATGGCGGAGCAGGAGCAGATGGTCAGCGTGGTCGCCAAGCTAGCGTATGATCCTGACGTCAAGGCCCTTGTTATCAACCAGGCCGTCCCGGGAACGAACGCGGCGGTCGACAAGCTGCTTGAGACGCGGGACGATGTCTTCATCGTATACAGCACCCCTCAGGAGAACCCTCCCGATGTTGCTGTGCGCGCCCAGCTCATCCTTCAGCCCGACGAACTCGCCATGGGCAACGAGATCCCTGTTCAGGCCAAGAAGCTCGGTGCGAAGGTGTTCGTCCATTATTCATTCCCCCGCCACATGTCCCAGGTTCTTCTCTCCTCCAGGAGAGAGCTCATGAAGAAGAAATGCGCGGAGATAGGGCTTGAGTTCGTCGATGCGACCGCTCCAGACCCCACCGGAGATTCCGGCCTTCCCGGCGCCCAGCAGTTCATCCTTGAGGATGTGCCGAAGATGGTAGCGAAGTACGGCAAGGACACGGCATTTTTCTCAACGAACTGCGCCATGCAGATCCCCCTGATCAAGGCGGTGGTTGATAGCGGAGCCATCTATCCCCAGCCCTGCTGCCCGTCGCCCTACCATGGATTCCCGACGGCCCTCGGCATCGAATCTGACAGCTCCAAACCCGGCGACCTCCAGCACGTCATCGATGAGACCCGGAGGATACTCAAGGAAAAGGGCATGTCCGGAAGACTTTCCACCTGGCCGGTGCCTGTTGCCATGATGTCCACCGTCGCCTCCACCGAGTACGCCTTCAAGGTCATTGCGGGCGAAGTTGCTTTCGACAAGCTCGACATCAAAGTACTGGAGCAGTGCATGGCAGACTACGCAAAGGTAGCGGTTAAGACGAATCCCTATGTTGACGAGGCAGGGAAGAGCTACGAAAACTACCTGTTCGTCCTTATGGACTTCCTGACCTACTAATCCGCAGTCGTACGAATAAGAAGCCGCAACACAAGCAGTGTCCGGGGACGAATGGATCCATCACTTAAGCGGAGGCTTCAGCGCATAAGAGGCTTATTATGCGTCAAAGGCTGAATCGCAGGTGCCGATCTCATTCGTTCCCTCTTTTTTGCGGTTTATCTCATACTTTTTTATGATGCAGGGGGGAATACGTTGAGCGAGAGCCTTCTCCAGTTTAAAAACGTATCGAAGAGCTACTATGGAAACCGCGTTTTGACGGACATTAATTTTGATGTAAAAAAGGGAGAAATACACGCTCTTATCGGAGAGAACGGCGCCGGCAAATCCACCTTGATGAATATCCTGTTCGGGATGCCTGTGATAACAAGTACCGGTGGTTATGAGGGCGAAGTCCTGATAGACGGAAAGCTCATAAACTTTAAATCTCCCCACGAGGCAATGTATGCCGGTATCGGAATGGTTCACCAGGAATTCATGCTTATTCCGGGCTACACAATTACCGAAAACATCAAAATCAACAGGGAAATAACCTCTCCCAATATTGTCTCCAGGGTGTTCGGGAAAAGACTTGAAACCCTTGATATGGTCCAAATGAATAACGATGCCCGCAAGGCGCTGGACAAGCTCGACATGGGCATTGACGAATTTATTATGGTCGCTGGGCTCCCTGTGGGACACATGCAGTTTGTCGAAATAGCACGGGAGATAGACAAGACAGGCATAAAAATACTTGTTTTCGATGAGCCCACTGCAGTACTCACCGAATCCGAGGCGAAAAACCTTCTTGCAGCGGTGAGAAGACTTGCGGACAAGGGCATCGGTATCATTTTTATAAGCCACAGGCTCGACGAGATCGTCAACGTTGCCGACAGGGTCACCGTATTGCGCGACGGTGAACTTGTGGTCACGAAGGACATCGGGGATACCGACGCCGTGGAGATAGCCTCCCTTATGATCGGAAGAAAGGTGGCTATCGACAGGGTTCAGTCGGATACGCGGAAAATATCAGACGAGGTGTTCCTGAACATAAAAGATCTTCATGTCGCCATGCCCGGCGAAATGGTCAAGGGCATTGATATCGAAGTCCGCAAGGGCGAAATAGTGGGCATCGGAGGATTGGCCGGACAGGGAAAGCTGGGAATAGCGAACGGTATTATGGGTACCTATCCGTCACGGGGCGATATCACATTCAACGGCAAACCTATGAAGCTGCACGCCCCCCACTCCGCCATCGCCTCGGGCATTGGCTTCGTCAGCGAGGACAGGAAGGGCGTCGGGCTTTTACTCAACGAATCCATAGAACTCAACATTGTCTTTACAGCAATGCAGGTGGGAAACAGATTCCTTAAGAAAAAAGGGCCGTTCCGTTTCCAGGACGACTCCGGGCTCAGGAAGCACGCCCTGAAGATGATAAAGGATCTTGATATCCGGTGCGAATCTCCTCTCCAGCACGCCGGCAGCCTGAGCGGCGGGAATCAGCAGAAAGTCTGCGTCGCCCGCGCCCTGACCCAGGATCCCATATTCCTTTTTGTTTCTGAGCCGACGAGAGGAATCGATATAGGAGCAAAAAAACTCATACTCGACCTGCTTCTCAAGCTTAACGAAGAACACGGCATGACGATCGTCATGACTTCCTCCGAACTTGCGGAGCTTCGGAGCATCTGCGACAGGATCATCATTATCTGCGAGGGCAGGGTTGAGGGAGTACTGCCTCCGGACGCCTCCGATGCGGAATTCGGCCTTATGATGTCCGGGAGCAGGATAAAAAAAGGAAAAGATTCATCGGGGGGGAGAGCTCCAAATGTCTGAGACGAACGGAAACGGCAATAATCTGCTGCAGAACTCCAGGAGCCTGTTCGGTAATATCGGCCTCCCGACTGCCATAATTGCTGCGTTCTGGCTGTTTACGCTGGTAGTAGGGCATTTCGTCGGCATCTCCATGTCGACGCTTGTAAGCGATACCATAAAAAGGGCGGGGATGAACGGTATTCTTGTGCTTGCCATGGTTCCCGCAATACAGTCGGGTACGGGGCCGAATTTCGCCCTGCCGATAGGCATCGTCTGCGGGCTTTTCGGACTGGTCTGTTCCATCGAGATGGACATGATGGGGATGGGCTGGCTCCTGGCATCTTTTTCAATAGCGATCCCCCTGGCGGCCTTTGTCGGGTTCATCTACGGAAAACTCATGAATGCCGTCAAGGGATCGGAAATGACTATCGCAACGTACACCGGATTCTCCATTGTTGCGCTTATGTGCCTGGCATGGCTGATGATACCCTTCAGAAACCCGAAAATGGGCTGGTTCATAGGTAAGGGGCTCAGGGAAACGATCCAGCTCGACGCCGTCGGGGCGGCACAGATACTCAACAACTTCCTGATGTTCAAGATGGGAGAAGTCATCATCCCCACCGGGCTTCTTCTCACCTTCGGGTTCTTTTCAGCCCTTGTATGGCTTTTCTTCCGCTCAAAGTCGGGAATCGCAATTTCCGCAGGAGGCATCAACCCGAAATTCGCCCAGGCGGCGGGTCTTGACATAGACAGAAACAGGATTTTCGCAAACGTTATTTCCACCATTCTGGGAGCAACAGGAATAATCGTCTATTCCCAGAGTTACGGATATGCCCAGCTTTATACTGCGCCGCTGATGATGGCATTTCCTGCAGTTGCCGCTATCCTCATAGGGGGGGCAACTGCCTCCCGCGCAAAGGTATCCCACGTTATTGTGGGCGTAGTTCTTTTCCAGGGGCTTCTCACCACGGCGCTTCCCGTTGCGAACGAAGTCTTTGCCGGAACCGACCTGTCGGAGATAATGCGGATGATAATTCAGAACGGCATAATACTCTATGCTCTGACCCAGGTCAAAAGGGGTGTTCAGTGATGAAAGATATCCACAACAACTCACAGGGCATAGGTTCCTGGCTTCTCGAGAACATCGTGACCATAATCTTTATCGCGTTCACTCTTTTCGGTTTTATGGTGTCAAGCGGAGTGTCTGTCGGCTACTTCTTCTCCGAGCTTTCGAGCCGGGAGTTCAGAAATTCCTTTCTTGAGCTTTCACTCATAATACCCGTCCTTGCAGGGCTCGGGCTGAACTTCGGCATCGAAATAGGGGCAATGTCGGGCCAGGTGGCCATAGCCATAGCCAGGTATTTTGAGATGGGCGGCCTTTCAGGGCTCTCCTTCTGTTTTGCCGTTGCGCTGATCGCGGCTGCCCTCTGCGGATACTTCACGGGAAAACTCTACAACAAGACCCGCGGGCAGGAGATGATCGCAAGCCTCATCGTCGGCTATTTCGCAAACGGAATATATCAGTTCCTCTTCCTTTTCGTCGTTGGAATGGTGATTGCCGTTCCTGCCGCACACCCGATGATCAAGCCCGACGGGATCGGAATCCGGATGACTGTTGATCTCGTCCCGGTCAAACAGGGCGGGCTCAAGTACGCACTGGACAATATCTATCAGATTCCCTTCGTCCATGCGCTCCTTATTTTATCCGTCGCCATTCTCCTGCTGCTCATTGTCCGCTTCTACCTGAACAAAAGAACCGGACATGCCTACCGAAACAATATATTTTCCTTTTTCGCCAACTCCACTCTGTGCATCGCACTCGCGGGAGTAGCGGTCCACGCCATGGTCACAAAATCAGAGCTTATGATGGTCCGTAAGGTTCCGGTGGTAACGGCGCTCTTCGTAATCGGCCTGTGTATCTTCACGGTTATGATAATGAAGACGAAGCTCGGGCAGGATTTCCGGTCTGTCGGGCAGAGCCAGCATACTGCGGAAGTCTCAGGGATCAACGTCGACAGGACACGGATAATAGCCACCATGATCTCCACCGTGCTTGCGGCCTGGGGCCAGATAATCTACCTTCAGAACATGGGAACGCTGAACACATATAACGCGCACACCCAAATAGGCATGTTTTCCGTTGCAGCCCTTCTCGTGGGCGGCGCCTCCACGTCGAAGGCGAGCATAACCCATGCCATATTCGGGACCATTCTCTTCAACGCCATGTTCATAATGTCTCCCGAAATAGGCCAGTCGCTCTTCGGCCAGGCCATACTGGGCGAATATTTCAGAACGTTTATGGTCTACGGGGTCATAGGTGTAGCTCTCGGCCTCCACGTGTGGAAGGCCAACAAGAAAAACAGGATA
>JAAYJB010000106.1 GCA_012523155.1 Synergistaceae bacterium
CTGGGGCCGTGATAGACCAATGCTTTCATCTGTTCTTCATCCCGCTGTTCATTTCAGTTGCCGGAAGTGGCCTCCGTGAAGGCTTCCAGGATGCTGCAGATATTTTTTTCCTCATAAATATGCCTCCTGACCGGTCAATAAAGTTTTTGCCGACTCTACGTACTGCGGCCTATAATTTTTCTCTCTCCGCCAAATATACGGTCTCCTGTAAAGCTGTTTCCCGGACAATACTCTCGAGATGCTTTCGAGTGTCGTACAGGTGCGCCCGCATTTCTTTTTCGGCCGTTTTCGGGTTGTGTTCCGCCACGGCTTTCGCTATGGCCATGTGGCTCTGCGCCGCCGCCTTTTTCCTGGCGGAGATGAGGGACGTGACAAACTGCTGCTTGTAGAAAATCTTGTGAAGGGAGCGCATGGATTCGATGCACAGGGGATTTCCGGTTATTTCGGCGAGAAAGATATGAAACGCTATGTCCGTTTCAGCAAATTCAGCGGGTGTTAGGTCTTCGTTGTCGACGGCACCGGCCGTGGCAAGCAGCCTTTCTACCTGTTCCTGCAGGATTCTCTCGGCGGCGAGGTATGCAGTGGAAGGTTCAAGGCAGATGCGGAACTCTATTATGTTGAAGAGTTCCTGTGCGGTGGTTCCGTCAGGAATGTGCCTGGAGAGAATGTCCGGCTCCAGTAAGGGGGTTTCTGTGATAAATGTGCCGTGGCCCGGAACGACATGTATGACATTGAAGCTTTTCAGATGATTGAGGGCCTCTCTGACGGTGGAGCGTCCGACATTGAAAAGTTTCGTGAGTTCAAGTTCTGTCGGAAAGCGCTCGCCCGGGTTCCAGTGGCCTGCACGGATCATCTCGTGAAGTTTTTCGAAGATCAGGTCGCTTCGGTTTTTTCGCTGGAAAGGAATCACTTCCAAAAGAAACTCCTCCTCGTGTTTTTCTGCTTCAAAAAATGGAACGGAAAAAAACGAAATGAGAGAGCACAAATGTCTGTTGTCAGACAACGTTAGCACTCACTGGCTGAATCGTCAAATTAAATATATTTTTCACGTAATGTTCTGAAGAAATAGACGGCATGCATTTTGGAGTTTTATCAGGTCAATGGTATGGGGAAGGTCATGGGAGATTCTCTGCCGAAAAAACAAAAAAAGAGCGAACGGATCCCGTGCTTTCCGTTCGCTCTTCAGGAGTTCGTTCATGGAAACGAATGGCTCTTTCATGCAGGGAAAAGTCCGATTCACTCCAGCAGCCGGATTCCCTCGTGGTCCATCCGGACTTTGTCAACGTCGATTCCGAAGGCTTCGAGCATGGAGTCCCTGGCAAGCCCGAGGAATTTGTCCGCGGCTTCACGGTCATCCGTCTGTTCCGCCTGGGTATAGCCGGCAAGCGCGAGGGTCGCCATGCATGCGAGTGTTTCCGCCATCTCCTGTTTTTTCCCGTCCCCTGCGGTTTTCAGGCCGGGCTGCTCCGCGAGGATAACGTCCATCTGTTTTGCTGCGGCAAGCATTGCCGCGTCGTCAACTTCGTTTTCCGTGGTCAGTCCTACGCAGACTCCGAAGAAGAACGCAAGGGCGTACCCGAGATCGTTGGAGCGCTCCGCCTGTTTCGAAAATTCATTGAAATTTGCAATGGACTGTTTGAAAAATTCCTCAAGGGCTTTCCGTTCATCCCTATCGTTCGTCAGGCTTGAGGATAGTGCTGAAGGCACTTTTAAAGAGGTGCCTGACGGCCGGTATGTCGTCGGTTTGACTACCGGTGCCTGTTTTTGGGGCTTTGCAGTCGGGGCCTTGTTTCGCTGCATATTTTTCAGAGTGACATTCGCTATCGCCTTGTTGTAGATCATGGTGTCGAGAAGGCATGATCCGGGATTGTTCCACATTCCTCCAGTGGAGGCGTTGTACCATGCTGCGCCTTCAGCGGTGGTAAAAAAGGCGGCGAGCAGGAAAAACAGCAACACGGAAAAGAATCGTTTCACCGATGCTTCCCCCTTCAGGTGATCAATGAAGGAAGGGAGAGCGTGAGAGCTCCCCCTTCCGGAAAAGCTATTCGTCTCCGCCGCAGCATTCTCCACAACTGCATTCTCCGCACTCGCATTCTCCTTCGGAATCGATATCGAATTCCTCCATGAGCATTTCGTCCAGGTTTTCGAGCCCGGAGCTGAAAACCCCGTAGACGGTGTCGATAGTCTCTTCCTCTGCAGCGAGGTCGGTTACGTCGAAGACCGCCTCCCACTCGGCGAAGGTCTCGTCGGTCGCGGTGACGGGTACCAGGCTGAGTGTAGCCAGGTAGTTTTTCAGTTTCATTACGGTTTCAAGGATGGTGTATGTGACCGAATAGTCAGCGTCAGAAAAACCCAGAAGCTGTTCTCTCATCCATGAGTCGTCAGCGAGTTGAAAATGGCGGACGCTTCCCACACATGCAGTGCATTCGGGGCCGCATCCTCCCTCAATTTCGCTTGCCTTGATCCCCGGATGCCATTTGGGAAGGCCGTTGAAATCCCTGACAAACTCCCAAACTTGCTCAATTGGCGCCGAAATAATAGTGCTGTAGTACACTCTGGGCATGTTTTTCCCTCCTCCGGATACTGTGACCTTCCAGCTAGAACGTGATCTTCTTGAATGCTTCCGTCTGGGCTTTTATTGCCGTTTCAGTGGGCAGCCGCTCCATGGAGCTGGCTCCGTAGAATCCGTGAACATTTTTGCAGTTTTTGAGGATGTAAGACGCGTCATCGGGCATTGCGATGGGGCCGCCGTGGCACAGAACAATGACGTCGCTGCGCACCTTCTTTGCAGCTTCCGCCCATTTATCGATGAGTTCGGCCGATTCTTCCAGTGTTTTGGAGGTTTTTGCACCTATGGAGCCCTTGGTGGTGAGCCCCATGTGGCAGACGAGGATATCCGCACCGGCTTCGGCCATGGCGACTGCATCATCTTCACTGAAGACATAGGGCGTGGTGAGGAGATCGTGCTCGTGGGCGGCGCGGATCGCCTCCACTTCAAGACCGTACCCCATACCTGTCTCCTCGAGGTTGGCCCGGAAGAGGCCGTCGATGAGCCCGACAGTGGGGAAGTTCTGTACGCCCGCGAACCCGAGGGAAATGAGTTCGTCGAAGAATTTGTCCCAGATCACGAAGGGGTCGGTTCCATTGATTCCCGCGAGGACCGGGGTTTTTTTCACGACCGGAAGGACTTCGTAGGCCATCTCCTTCACGATCTCGTTCGCGTTTCCATAGGCGAGGAGTCCGGCGAGGGAACCCCGTCCCGCCATACGGTAGCGGCCGGAGTTGTAGATAACGATGAGGTCGATGCCGCCTGCTTCCTCCCACTTGGCGGAAATGCCGGTTCCCGCACCGCCGCCGATAATGGGCTCGCGGCGCTTCGCCATGTCGTGGAAACGGGCCATAAGCTCTGAACGAGAAAACTTCTTCATGAAAAGTCCCTTCCTTTCTTCTGCTTAAGTTATGGATTCAGTTCCCTGAAATTCTCCACCAGGGCAGCGGCGAACTCCGGGTCATTGATATTCATCGGAAGTTTCACGAGACGGCGGTCTTCAGTCTGGACGACCGTTCTCTCAAGGGCCGTGAACAGGGCCTCGTCGGCTTCCGGCCAATAGAAGGCCTGCCCGGGGGCGTCGATCATGGAGACCCCCTTCAGGGGAAGCAGGAACCGAACGGGGCCGGGGAATTTGTTGAGCTTTGACCCTATCCACTCACCCATGCGGGTGTTTTCCTCGGGTGTGGTGCGCATGAGGGTCACCTGGGGATTGTGGACGTAGAGCTTCCGGTCCTTATATTTTTCGGGAACGGTCTCCATTGGCCCGAAGTTCACCATGTCCAGGGCTCCCACGGAACCGACGTAGGGGATGGGGTTCCGTATGAAGGCGTCCATGCGACCCTCGCCGGCGGAAAGCACGCCGCCCATGAGGTGGTCGCAGATTTCGGTGGTGGTGATGTCAAGAACGCACTTCATCATCCCCGAGTCCACAAGCTTTTCGAATGACTGCCCTCCCGTGCCGGTGGCATGGAATACAAGACAGTCGAAATCTTTTTCAAGAGAGTGGCGGACCATGTCAACGCACGGCGTAGTGACGCCGAACATGGTCATGCCGAGGAGCGTCCTGTCATCGCCGGGAGGGATGGTTCCACTGATCATTCCTGACAGTGCGTTTGCCGCGTTCGCAAGGACGACCCTCGATACCCTGTTGATGCCTGACACGTCGGTGACGGAGTACATCATGGATATGTCGTTCGGCCCTACGTAGGGTGCCACGTTTCCCGAGGCCATTGTGGATACCATGATTTTCGGCGTTCCAAGAGGCAGTTCTCTCATTCCGGAGGTGACAATGGATGTACCTCCCGACCCTCCCAGGCCGATGACCCCGCCGAGATCCTCCCTGGCCGGGAGAAATGCGGCCAGAGCTTCTCCCATGGCACCTACCGCTTCTCCCCGTTCACTTACCGAATCGAGGAAGCCCGGTTTTGAAGGGTGGAATGACGCCACTTCCCGCGCAGAGACATCCACCTTCCGGTCGTGCGGTTTGGTCCCCACATC
>JAAYJB010000107.1 GCA_012523155.1 Synergistaceae bacterium
GCGGATGTGATCGACGGGGTCAGGGAGAAATGCGGGCGTTTCGGCATATTGGACTACATCAGCAAACCCTTCGACCCGGAGCACTTTCTCGAGGCGGTGGAAAAGGTACTTGAGAGCGGTGCAGCCTCTCCCTCTATGAAAGGGTCAGAGATCCTCGACAGGTCGCTGGGAATGAAATACCTGGGAAACAACGAGGCGCTCTACGAGGCAGTCATCGCCGAATATCGCAGGGAAAACAGCGATACGGCGGAAAGATTGACCGCTGCTGTGAGGAGCGGAAATTACAGTGAAGCCGCACAGATCGCCCACAAGGTAAAAAGCAGTTCCGGCAGCATTGGAGCCACACAGCTTTTCGAGACGGCCAGGGATCTGCAGCACGCCCTTGAGGACGGGAACGAAGAAGTGATCACCGAACTGCACGACCGGTTCTGCAGCCTTATGGAGAAGCTGCTGGCCGAGATAGGGCAGGAAGAATAATCTGCCGGGGAAAACTTTTTCAGAGATGTTGCCTTCCTTGCGAGGTATTGTCTTTTAGACCTTTTTTCTACAACTGGAAAAACTCAGTGCAGCAAAATGTTTTTGATTCCTCTTTTACATGGGAAGAGATCCGAAATCTCCCCGTGCCCAGCCAAGCCGGGAACGGGCTGTAAGTGACTGCACCTTCTATGTAAACGAAGCTGATAATGAAGGGGGAGGCATTTATAATCAGGAGAGTGCCCCGGTGCTTACAAACTGCATCTTTTGGGAAAATACCGGAGGGGGCTTCCTTTTGCTATCTTGTCGCCCGAAGGCAGAATCCCCTGCGTTTCCTTCTTTTCAGGCTGACGTGAACCATAAGGATGATATACAGTTAACTAAATCATTCCCGGAACCGGTAAATGTGCAATACGGCAGAGTCCTGTGAAGAGCTTCCCCTGTTTTTTATACTACTGCCGTGTCATTTGCCCTTTCACTATTCCCCCGGTATTTCCCACTATGCGGGGAAATTAGTGAAACACCGGGGACCAACTGTTGTGAGGGAAAAAATCATTTGCCTATTGGAGAAAATAGATTCTCACTTATAGCGTGAAGTTTTCTTATCATCATAACTTCTGTACTTTCTGGAACAAATCAAAAAAGAGTGTAAACGAGGGTATAATAAATTAGTGTTTTTAGGTGTGGATTCTTATTTCTAAAGTAATCTGGACTCAAGGAGGGGCATTAATGGAGGAAATGGAGGTTCTTATAGGAAAAAGAATTCGGAAGAAGCGTCTTTCTCAAAAATTGACACTACAGTACCTTGCAGATAAAGTCGGCATTTCGAAAGCAATGCTCTCGAAAATCGAACTTGGTAAAGTGAGTACGCCAATTTCAACTTATTCCAGAATTGCAAAAAACCTGGATACTGCTTTGTCGGTACTGATTGGCGAAATGGAAGAGGACTTTTTGCTTATTCGAAAGGATGAAATAAAACCTATTTCTTCCAGGAAAACCAGTGAAGGATATCGTTATGAGATGCTTGGGCATGCGTGGCCAAACAAAAAATGGAGCGCTTACCTAATCACTTATGCTGTCGAAACCGCAAAAGAAAAACCCAATTTTATGCATGACTCTGATGAATTTTCGTTTGTTCTTGAAGGGCAGATGCTTTTCCATTATCAAGGAGAACAGTATCTTCTTTCTGAGGGAGACTGCATTTTTTTTGACGGGAGCAGACCACATGGGGGGCAGGCCTATGGGGGAAAACCTTGTAAAACTCTTTTGATCCTTACCCCTAAAAACTGAAAAACCGCGAAGAATGTTTTTTCTCCGCGGTTTTAATTTTCAAATGAACGTATTTATAATATATTGTCTTTTTCCTTTAATATTTTGAGAACTTGTGGTGACATTCATTTTCTCACAATCGTTTTTGAAGTTACATATTTATCAAGCACGTCTTCTAAAACATCAATGCCAAGACCGGGTTTTGTTGGCGGATATACTCTTCCGCCTTTTATGAGACTTGAATAGGTTGTGATGTCTGCCTCCAGTCGTAAAGGCGAGAAGTAAGCATGCCCGAAGGGGAAGAGGTTTGAAGTCGTGAGGGCTATGTTGAGAGAAGCTGCCTGTGTTATTCCCTCTTCCAGCATGGAGTTGAAAAGTATGTTTATCCCATTGTTCCTGGCAAGTTCTATAATTCTTACAGATTCTCTGATGCCCCCGTTTTTGCAAACCTTGATGCTGAATACATCAGCTGCATCGAGTCGAATAGCGTCTTGGGCATGCCTGAAGGAAGTAAGGCTTTCGTCAACCGATATCGGAACATCGCACGATCTTCGCAGAGCTGCCATTCCCTCGATATCTTCAGCAACAAGGGCCTGTTCGAAGAGCACGGGTTTTGCTTCACGGGCAATCGATATGAATTTTTTAGCTGACTGCAAATCCCATCCCTGGTTAGCATCGAGAATCAGTGGGTAATCAGGGCCGGTGGCTTCCCGGACGGCAAGTACGCGATTTGCGTCATGGACAGGATCCCGCCCAACTTTGACCATGAGAGAGTGGTATCCGCAAGCTTTCACTTCAAGGGCAGCGGCGGCGGCTTCTTCGCATGTCTCACCTCCACTGGCTCCCATTATCGGCAGAGAATCGTACAGGTTTCCCCCGAGTATCTGATAGACAGGCATACCTGCAGCTTTACCCAATAAGTCATAGCAGGCCATGTCAATAGTGCCTTTTGCCATGTGATTTTCCCGCATGAAGAAATTCATAGTATCGTGGATCTTGAGGACATTGGTTGCTTCTTCCCCGAGGACCGATGGTGCAATATTGTTTTTTAGAACAACGGCAACGCTTTCAGGGGACTCAGAAGTAAATCCTACCCAGGCGTCCGTTTCACCCCATCCAAAAAGGCCGTTATCTGTAGTGACCTTGACTACTGTCGGATGAGTATAAGCAACATCCCCATATCTTTTTGAAAGTCGGTACGGATGTTTCAAAGGGATTTTTGTTTCAATGATCTCGACCGAAACTATACGCATACTTTTTTCATCCTTTCGATTTTGTATGGTGCCTTTCCTTAACGGATCAGTCCCATTGCTCTTGGTAGAAAAAGAGAAAGAGGTTCCCAATAGGTCGTAAGAACAATAACAGGAACGTAGCATGTCAAAATAAAGATCATTATTGGTTTCAGCATCTTGTCCACAGTTACCTTGCCCGTTTTTGCACCCATGTAGAGAATACCGGCCATTGGCGGTGTGAGCATTCCCATTCCAAGATTAACCCCTATCATGGCGGCGAAGTGAATGGGATGTATTCCCATTTTCAGAATGACAGGGTAGAGCAAAGGAGTGACAAGCAGTATTCCGCTTAAAGCATCTACTATCATGCCGACAAAAACAAGGAAGATATTTATCAGCAGCAGAAGAAGATATTTGTTTTCAGTAAGGCTCAGCAGCATGGTAGACACCATCTGGGGTACCTGTTCCATGGCGTAAATCCTGCTCAGAATCGCGGCAAAAAAAGTCATCAGCATCATGGTGCCGGTGGCGGTTACTGAGGAACGCAAAAATAACAGCGCTTTGTTTAAAGGAATCTCACGGTATACGAAAAAGCTCAGAAAGAGCGAGTATACTACCGCGACAGCAGCAGCTTCGGTGGGAGTCATGACGCCTCCGTAAATCCCTCCGAGAATAATTACCGGGAGAATGATACCTCCAATGGCAGGTTTCGTTTTTTCCCTAATAAGAGTAAACTTCTCTCCGAGCGATATCCGGGGCAGTACCTGGACGGTAGGCATTCGTGTCTTAACGAGATACACGTTGACTGCGCTGAACATGACTGTTAAAAGTAGTCCGGGAACCAGCGTGGAAAGAAAACAGGCGGCTACAGACTGGCTCGTTACAAAGGCGTACATTATCATGGTGATGCTTGGCGGAATCAGGGTGCTGAGAACTGCGGAAGCGCTGATGATTGCAGCCGAATACCCCCTGGGATATCCGTGTTTTTCCATCTCCGGAATCATTATGGTGCCGATGGCAATTACTGATGAAGCCGCGGCGCCTGAGATTGCCCCGAAAACCGCAGAGGTGACACATGCGACAATTCCAAGCCCTCCCGGAATTCTACCCGCGATGGCATTTGCGAGGTCCAGCAGACGCCGCGCAATGCTTCCTCCTGTCACAACATACCCTAATGCGATGAAAAAGGGCATGCTCAAAAGGGTGACCGAGTTCAGGCTAGTGAAACCCACCGGCAGAAGAAAACCAGGGTCAATACCCTTGGTAATGGTAAGAAAAATGATGGAAACAAGAAATCCAAAAGGAATGGGAACACCGGAAAATATCAGGCAGGCAAAAATGAGAAGAGAACCGGCGATTATCCAATCCATGAGTCAATCTCCTCTCTCGGCGAAAGCATATGCTGAGGCACTTCACGGTCAATGAATGCGGCCTTGAACCATTGGCATGATTCCACGAAGAAATAAAAGCACATCAGCAGCAGTCCGACTAAAATGCTAGCCTGAAAATAAACCACGGAAAAACTGTCTCCCAGAAAAGTTGAACGCGACTGTTCGTTCATTTCGAATCCCCATTTGACATATTCATAGGCCCACGGAAGGATGTACAAAATGGCAAGCGCAGAAATCAAGCTTGATAAAAAGTGGGCTTTCGCATAATTCACCTCGTTTTTGAAAATCAACTGAGAAAGATCGGCTGAAATATGGCTTCGCTCGTAGGATCCATAAGAGCCGCCGATAAAGTAAAGCCAAAATGCAACGTATGCTGCCAGCTCCTCGATCCCAACAAGCGGAGCTTTAAAAAAATAGCGCATAATGACTTCAAGAAAAACTGCCGCAGTGGTAATGCAAATCGTAAGAAGCATGATGATCCGCTGGGCCCTCAATAGCGTGTCCCACAGAAAAGATCGGATCAAAATTACTCCACCCCCTTTTCTGTAGCCTTCCCGGGAAATCTACTCCCGGGAAGGCATTAAAACGATGCCTTACTTTAAAGCGGAAAGTTCTGTAAGAACATTATCCATAATTTCTTTGCCGATGACCTCTTCCATGATTGGCCAGGTGTTCTTTCTGATTTTTGAAGCTATTTTTTCAAGCTGTTCGTCAGTGGGGGCTACAATTTTTATTCCAGCTTTTTCCATTTCCTCCATAAATTTCTTATCTTCGGCTTCCGCAAGTGCGTAGCTCGTATCAGCATACTTTCTTGTTGTTTCCTGGACAATCTGCTGCAGTTCAGGTGAAAGTGATTCCCAGGCTTTCTTGTTCATGTAAACAAAAGAATGCTGGAAATGAGTGTTTAACTGGACCCACATCTTGGTGATGTCAAGGAAAGAAGAATAAGTATTATATGGCTGTCCACCAATCTGGCAGTCAACCAACCCTGTCTGGAGAGCGATGTAGATTTCACCCCACGGAACTGATGCCGGTATAAATCCGAGTTCCTTCGCAAGTGATTCAAAAGCCTGGTTTCCTGAAGGGACACGAATTTTCAAACCACGTTTGTCTCCATCCGGGTCGACAACATCGAAATCCGGCACCTTGGCAAACCCTGCACCTCCGAAACCTTCAGCAACTACTCCGAGAGCCTTGAGCCCGATTTTGTCCATTTCCTTGGCGAGTATTTCAAAAAGGAAGGGATTTTCGCCTGAAAACGCCTTTTTGGCTTCATTCCAGTTCATGACGCTATAGGGAAGAACACGAATCTGAAGAGCCTTGTTATAAGCTGGAGAGACAGGAAGTATACCTATTTGTATTGCTCCACGCATCATTTGTTCTGACATTTCCATCCAGTCGCCAAGCTGGCCTGCTGGGAAAAGAGAGAACTTAATCTGCCCGTCGCTTTTCTCTTCAATCTCCTTTATCATGCTTTTTGAAAGGTTGTCTGCCATGGAGTCCACCGGTTGATAGTGGACCCATTTCCAGTTAACTGCAGCCACCGACTCGCCGCACATTATCCCGACCAAACACAAAACCAGTACCGAAACAAGAATCCTTTTTTTCATCGTTCTTTTCCTCCTGTTTTTGGGATTTTTGCTACAAAATTCTATTCCAATATTGTCAAAATTTCATTAATGTTTTTATTGGCAATTCCTATTGATTCCAGTGTTGTGCCGTTCTTCCAGTAATCAGTCCCGTGAAGTTGCGATGCGAGGTTGATGATTGTGTCTGAGCGTGGAGAAAGTGCCCCTGCTTTTCTGGCAAGACAGGCGATCGGCATGATCACTCCGGGTACGTCCTCCGTTATATACCGGCTTCGGACATTTTGTCCGACAAGATCAGCATATGGCGTTTCCGGGCTGTTTACATACTCATAAAGCGTCTGTGCATTGTTATTTCCGTAGTAGAGTTTCATCAGCTCAAGGATTGGTTTGAGGCAGAAACCCATCTTCCTTCCTATCATTACTCGCTCTTCGTCCAGATTATGCATTTGTTCACTTATAAGAGGAGTGATACCGTCCATATAATGCCTGAAAGTATCAGGATTCTTTTCTACCGTGCCGTAGTTGAGGAGAACTGGGTAGGGGTGCATTACGTAATTTGCGTTGGAAAGATCCTGGACGAGAATGTGGTCTGCAGGAAGATAATTTACATTTCCAGCGAAGGCATCATTGAGTATTTCCCGGATTTCCGTTCCTGAGGAAGAGGGACTGCTTGCAAGATGAATTGCGTATTTTCGCTTATAAAGCGAAACCGTATTGAATGTTTTAATACGGCATGCAAACGGCATAGTTTCTGTCGTAGAAATAGTAATATGCGTTTTACACCCTGCTTCGGCCATCATTTTTTTCAATCGGTATGCTGAGAAATTTCCAGGCATGACTACGATATGTTGACCATCTTCGAGATAGGGAATCAGCTTTTCAAAGATTGGAGCATGTGCAAAAGCAGGAACAACGACCATTATTATTGAGGCGCCTCTGACGGCTTCTGCTATATCCATCGTTACATCATGCAGATTACCGCAAAGATTTAAATCGCCTTCAAGAAAGATTTGTTTTGTCTCTCTAAGCCTGAGGTAATCTTTTGCACCTTCGAGGGGTTCCCACATAACAACAGTGTAGCCTTTTGCAGCTATTTGAGCACTGCATGCACGGGCACCATTTCCACTCCCGAGAATAGAGACTTTTTGCAAGAAAATAACCTCCCTCAGTTTAACATTATCTGCAAAAGCTAATTTTTTAGCGAGGTGCACCTCACTTTTAGGAGAGGTTACCCTTGGGGAAGGAAAATGTCAACTGTAAAGAGAAAAAATCTACTGTGAAAATATTATTTAAAAAAATGCACATTTAGGAAATATCTCAAAAAAAAGTTTTTTTAATCATTCATTAGTACCCCCTGTGTCATGGAAAAAACTCACGGTTTAATTTAAAGGATTATATAAGCAAGAAATCCCGGTAAGGTAAGAGGTATTTGCAAGATCTTGTAAAATAAAATCGTCGATTCTAAAGAATGTTTTTCTTAGATCGGGTTAAAGCATATCGATGGAACAGTCCATAAAAACTTTTTTTGAAGAAAAAAGAGTTACGTTGTTCAGTGATTGAGGTAGTGTCAAGATTATTTGGGGATGGTATGATATTGCTGAAAATAGAGACATACATATGTGAAGCGTCTGAAAAACTATAAATTTACGTTGAGAGACCCATTGTTCTGTTGTATTTGGTTCTGCGAGAAGAGCCCTTTTGCAGTGCCGTTTTTTTCGATTTAGGTTTATAACCCTGTTTTTTAAAAAGATTTTTCCCCGAAGAGGAGGACAGGAGATGAAACTGGAAATGAAGGAGAACTGCGCCTATTCCCTTGTAAGCCCCACAAGCATGGGTTTGAGGATCACCCCATTGTATCAGCAGCCGGTACACGTGAGCGACCACTTTTTTCTCCAGGCAACGAGCGCCGAGAGCAACGTCCTCACTGTGAGCGCGGCCCTTGGCGAGCGGGTGAAGGCACTGACGACCTTCGTCAAGGACAGCCCCATTGCGCAGCTGATCAAGAACGATCTCCGGAAGCGGAACATTGAATTTGAAGGCAAAGAAGTTCCCCAGGGCGGCCCGTGGGGATACCGCCACCAGATCAACATAGCAGACATGGGGTATGGCGTCCGGGGACCCAGGGTAACCAACGACCGGGCCGGTGAAGTGGGACGGACCCTCAGCGTTGATGATTTCGACCTCGAGCGTATTTTCGACAAGGAAGGGGTCAGGATACTGCATATCTCAGGCCTGATAGCCGCACTGTCCCCCGAGACGGGGAAATTCTGCCTTGAACTGGCAAAGGCGGCCGGCAAGTACGGCACGCGCATCAGCTTCGACCTGAACTACCGCGAATCCTTCTGGAAGGGAAGGGCAGAGGAGCTTCGCGCCCTTTTCACGGAGATAGCCTCCATTACCGATATCCTTATCGGCAACGAGGAAGACTTTCAGCTTGCCCTCGGAGTCCAGGGCCCGGAGGCCGGTGGAGAGAACATTTCAGAGAAGATAGAGAGCTTCAAGGGCATGATCGCCAACGTGCAGCGTGCATTCCCGAGGGCCTCGGTATTTGCCACAACCCTTCGCCAGGTGGTGAACGCCAACGAACACGTCTGGGGCGCCATCCTTCTCGCATCTGGAAACGTATACGTGGCACCCCCCAAGCC
>JAAYJB010000108.1 GCA_012523155.1 Synergistaceae bacterium
AGCATCCCATCTTGTGTTACGGCATTGGAACTCGTCAGGAAATAATCTGCGAGGAGTTCATCCTGCAGTTTCTGAAGCCTCTCCTCAGGTGACAGTGAGGGATCCCAGTGGTGGATAACGGGGCATCCCCTCTCTGCCAGAGCCTCCATCGCCCCTATCTCGCGGATGGTGACGCTTCCCGGAATACCGACGGATGCTCCCCCAGGTATTATCTTCAGCACTTCCTCGAGAGCTTCTTTCTTCGTGTCAGCGTAAACAGCCTCAAATCCCCTGGAAGCAAGGTTCTTTACAACTGTTTTACCAAGGGTCCTCCAGTGTTTTTTCCGTGCCTCGTCGAAAGGGCTTATACTCATTGATTCTTCCTCCCTGATTTTTATTGATTTGAAATTTATCATTGCAGGAAAAAGCATCTTTGTCCAGACTCGGCCAATAAATAGGGGAAAGGCAAATACTCAGCTTACTGTCAAGAAAAATACCTTGACAGATGCGGGAGGGAAGTCTATAATTCCTCTGTTTTGGGAGGTGGGGATGTGGCAGATGAAGAGAAAGCCCTCTCCAGAAGGCTTTATATAAACGAGTTGTACGATCTGTACGGGCCGTTGCTCACCGAAAAACAAAAAGAGGCCTGGGAACTTCACGAGTTTTCGGATTTTTCTCTTTCCGAGATAGCTGAGAAACTTGGTGCCAGCAGGCAGGCTGTTCATGACCTTATTTCAAGGAGCAGGGACCGTCTTGAAGAACTGGAAGCCCTGCTCGGATTCCACGGGAAGGAAGAAACGCTTGAAAACGAGATACGGATTCTGCGAAAAGCGGTAGCCGGTATCAACTCCCGGAAAGAAGACCGGAAGCTGGAGGAAGAAAGCAATGTTTGATGCTCTTCGTGAACGTCTGGAAGCAGTATTCGACAAACTGAAGGGACGGGGCAGGCTTTCGGAAGCGGACGTTGAGAGCGCCCTCCGCGAAGTACGCAGATGTCTGCTTGAAGCCGATGTAGACTACAAGGTCGTGAAATCGCTCGTCGATTCCATCAGGAGCAGGGCGGTAGGGAAGGATGTACTTGAGTCCATAACCCCGGGACAGCAGGTTGTGGCAGTGGTGTATGAGGAGCTGGCCGCTCTCATGGGGCAGGAACCTGTCCCCCTGACCATTTCATCCAGGCCCCCTACCGTTTACCTTATGGTGGGACTGCAGGGCGGCGGAAAAACGACCACAACAGTGAAAATAGCAAGGAAGCTCGCTTCCGGACACAAGCCGCTGGTTGTTGCCTGTGACCTCCGGAGGCCTGCCGCAGTCGACCAGCTTCGTGTCCTTGCAGAGCAGTCGAAGATCGGATTCTATGGACCCGAGCCCGGAGAAAAGGATGTTATGCGCGTCGTCAGTGGAGCAGCGGAATTTGCTTCTTCGCGCCTTTACGACGTTATCCTGCTTGATACTGCCGGCCGGCTGCACGCTGACGAGGAACTCATGGAGGAGCTCGCTTCCCTGAAGAGAATTCTCCCCCCTTCGGAAATACTGCTTGTTGTGGATGCCATGACCGGCCAGGAGGCAGTAAAGGTTGCCTCGGCTTTTCATGAAAAACTTTCCCTCACGGGAGTTGTTCTTTCCAAGCTGGATGGTGATGCAAGGGGCGGAGCTGCCCTCGCAATCAGGCAGGTAACCGGTGTCCCTATTAAGCTTGCCGGTGTGGGAGAAGGAACCGACGCTCTCGAGGTCTTTGACTCGAAGCGAATGGCCCAGAGAATCATGGGAATGGGCGATGTTATGGGCCTTGCCGAAAAGATCCGCGAGATGGCTGATGCCGGCGGTGCTGAAAAAATTGCTGAAAGCATCAAGCAGAAGAAGTTCACGTTGGAAGAGCTTCTTCTGCAATTCGAACAGATAGAGAAAATGGGGCCGCTGGATAAGGTGCTCGAGATGATCCCCGGCTTCAGCAGGATGAAGGGTATGGGCAGTGATGATCTTGACTCAGGCCGAATGAAGCAGTCAAAGGCAATAATACAGTCGATGACGAAAGCGGAACGCCGTGATCCGTCAATAATCAAGGGCAGCAGAAGAAGGCGCATTGCCCTGGGTTCCGGAACATCCGTGCAGATGGTGAATCAGCTTCTTGCACAGTACGAGCAGATGCGCAAACTATGGAAGCAGTTCGGAAAACAGGGGAAGGGCTTGAAGCTTCCCAAAGGCCTCCTTGGAGGCGACGGATTCCGTTTTAAATAGGCAGCATCCGGACGCTGAAGGCTGCCGGGAAACATTCCCGGTCATCACGATCCGGTATTTTTTTAGGAGGTGTATGGTATATGGCAGTACGTATTCGCCTTTCCCGTCACGGACGGAAAAAGGCCCCGTTTTACCGTTTGGTGGTAGCAGATTCCCGCTCTCCCAGGGACGGCCGGTTTATCGAGCTTCTCGGAACCTATGATCCGATGGCTGACCCGGCAAAAATCACGGTCAATGAAGAAAGGGCAGTGTACTGGCTTACGGTAGGCGCAACTGCGTCTGAAA
>JAAYJB010000017.1 GCA_012523155.1 Synergistaceae bacterium
CCCTGCTGCAGTGCCATGTAGAGTTCACCGAACGCCACCGGAGTGGGAGCCGCTCCAAGAGCCTCCACCATCTTCATGTGTGCCGGATTCTCCATGGTCCGGATCTTCAGGCCCTTCATGTCGGCCACGGACTTGATCTGCTTCTCGCTGGTGACAAAGTGGCGGTAGCCGTTCTCGCTGACGGCCAGCGTACGGATACCGGTGACCTTCCGCATTTCCTCCATGAGCTTCCTTCCGAAAGGACCGTCAAGGACCTCCCATGCAACTACCTGGTTCGGGAAAAGGTAGGGAATATCGAACACCATGATGGGCTTGAAAAGGGTCGGCACAGGCCCTGTCGTAATGGTACCCAGCTCAATGGTCCCCATCTTCAGCCCTTCAAGGATCTCCTTTTCGTTGCCCAGCTGGGAAGCATGGAATACCTCGATCTGGACAGATCCCCCCGTTTTGTTCTGCACGTGGTTTTTGAACAGCTCCACAGCTATAACCGTGCGGTCCTCAGGGTCCGCAGGCCCTGCATTGGCGAGCTTCAGCTTCACGTTATCCGCAAAAGCGGATCCTGCAAACAGAACAACAAGAACAAACGCGCACATACCTTTCAGAATCTTTTTCATACTTTTTCTCCACCCTTTCAAATAAATCTTTGTAAATTTGCCATAGCATTATAAACTATGGTTTGATTTCTGCAAGTGGCAATCTCTCCAAAAAACGGGTAGACTTGAAAAAATTTAAGTAAGGAGGAAAGTGACATGACCTACCTCTCCCTTCTCGGGAGCCCCAGGAAAAAAGGAAATTCCGCCGCCCTTCTCGCCTCCTTTCTTGACGGTGCGGCATCGAAAGGACATTCAGGCCGGACACTATTTCTGCAGGAAAAAAGAATCCTGCCCTGCACATCCTGCAACAGCTGCAAAAAAGACGGTAAAGGGACGGGAAAATGCGTCCTCAAAGACGATATGACGGAACTCTACCCCCTCGTTGCCGAAGCCGAAACGATCGTCCACGCCTTTCCAGTCTACTGGTGGTCAATGCCCGCACAGACCAAGCTCTTCCAGGACAGGCTCTACGCACTTGACTACGAAAGCTTCAACGGAAAGAAGCTCTTTCTCCTTCTGACCTACGGCGGTGAAGATCCCAACTCCGGCCCCCGGCTTATAGAGGACACATTCCGGGACATCTGTGATTTTCTCGGCATGGAGCTCGCGGGATGCCTCGGCGCATGCTCCGGGATTACTCCCGTGGAGAACAACAAATCCGTCCTCGAAAAAGCGTTCCTTCTGGGGGCCTCCATGTAACAGTGGAAGCCCCTCTAATCCGCCCTCACCACTGCCCCCTTCGAAGCTGACGAGGCCAGTTTCGCGTAGAGGGCAAGGTGTCCTTTTGTTATTTTCGGCTCAGGCTTCTTCCAGGCGGCGAACCGTTCCTTCATCTGCCCGTCGGAGACATGAAGATGAAGGATGCCCCGGATCACGTCGATGGTTATTTTGTCACCGTCCTGAACTACCGCCAGGGGGCCTCCCTCGGCGGCCTCCGGTGAAATGTGGCCCACGAAACAACCGTTGTTTGTGCCCGAAAACCTGCCGTCAGTGACGAGCGCAGTTGTCTTGTTCAGCCCCATACCGTAAAGATACTTCATGGCTCGGTACATTTCTCTCATCCCCGGGCCTCCCTTCGGCCCTTCGTAGCGGATGACAACAACGTTTCCGTCCTTTATCCTCCCTGCCAGTATGGCCGCGTTCGCATCGTCCTCGCTGTC
>JAAYJB010000109.1 GCA_012523155.1 Synergistaceae bacterium
CAGGAGAATCGGTGTCTCGGGTATCTTTTAAAGATCCCCTTACCGGGGTCTATACCAGGGAGTTCTTTGAGGAAGAGGCAAACCGGCTGGACTCGGACCGTCAGCTTCCCATCAGCATAATCATAGGGGATGTGAACGGACTCGGGCTCATAAACGCGGCACTTGGAAACGCGGCAGGAGATGCCCTCCTGAAAACAACAGCGAAACTGCTCAAAAGGGCATGCCGCAGCAGCGACCTGCTTGCCCGCTGGGGCGGTGATGAGTTCATCATCCTGCTCCCCCACACACGGGAACACGATGCGGCTTCAATTGCAGCCCGTATCGAGGATATGTTCCGGGACAACAGTCTGAAGGACCTTCCGGCAGCACCGGGTATGACCGTGGGCTACTTCGCAAAGCTCCACAGGTGGCAGGATCTCGGCAACATCATCAAAGACGCGGAAGAAGACATGAACAGAAAAAAAACCGATGAAAGCAAAAAAGCAAGAGAGGATATTCTTGAGGGAATTCTCGAATTCCTCTCCGAAAACACTCCGGAAACTGCAGAGCACGTGGCATCCGTCCAAAAAACCGCCCGTCTCCTCGGCAGAAAAATGGGGCTTGAAGAGGAATCCCTTGAAATGCTCGAACGTGCGGCCCGTTTCCACGACATGGGGAAGGCTGCCATTCATCCCAGGGTCCTTTCCAAAACCTCGGCACTCTCCGGAGAGGAATGGGAGGAGATCCGAAAGCATCCTGAAACAGGATCCCGGGCCGCCGAGGCTGCCGGGAGCTTTCCCGCCGCAGCGGCCGCCGCCATCCTTTCCCATCACGAACGATGGGACGGTACGGGCTATCCGTCAGGTCTTTCCGGGGAAAACATACCTCTTCTCTCGAGAATTATCTGTCTCGCAGATTCCTTTGACGTCATGACCCGGGGCACACCGTATAAATCTCCTCTCACCAGGGCTGAAGCCATGGACGAGATCAGGGCAATGGCCGGAAAGCAGTTTGACCCCGTGCTCGTCGCGATCCTGGTGTCAGAAATGGAAACGTCAGAAACCGATCAGGAAAAGTGATTTCACTCATCGGGAGTTTTGTTGTAAAATAGATTCATAAAATTCACACAAAGCTCCAAGAGGAGGGATGGCCATGCTGAACCTTTCTGAAATCCTGAAGCCGGGGATCAGCGCCGAGGTGAAGAAAACCGTTGAACTCGAAGATACGGTAGGAAACTCTTCCCCTTACCTGAACCAGTACCTCTCCACATCCGCCTGCGCCTCACTGGCGGTACAGGCGGCAATGGCGGTGACAGAGAACCTCCTTCCCGAAGGCTACATCTCGGTAGGGCGGAGGATCGACCTTGAGCACGAGGTCCCCGCGATGCTCGGGACTACCGTGACCGTGCGGGCCACGCTGAAGGAGATCCGGGGAAACAGGCTCATCTTCGATGTGTCGGCAACAGACGCCCTCGGTTTTATTTTCCGGGGCGTCAACGAACGTGTTGTGGTCAACCGCCTTGGCCTTGATGAAAAGGGAACCGAGCGGGCGAAACGACTCAAGGAACTAAGGGAGATGCTGTAGTCCGCTGCAGCACAAAGAGTTAAAAAAGAGAGAGGGATGCGCCTATGAGACGCATCCCTCTCTCTTTTCCTGCGTTTCAGTTTTTTCCCGCCTTTTTTGCGGCATCACGGCAGGAGGGACATATACCATAAATCGTCATCTGTTCCCGGACGATCTCACATCCTTCAAGGTCGTCAGAAAACTCTGCGGCATGGGGCATTTTCAGCTCTACGTCGCGAAGAGTCCGGCAGGAGATGCAGAAAAAATGATGATGGGATTCTGCGCAGGTATCATACCGTATCCCTCCGTCGCTCAAATCCTGCACTTCCACGATCTCCCCAAGGGAGGACATCTCCCGGATAGTGTTGTAGACTGTTGTCCGTGAAACCTCAGGCATCACCTCGACAACCTGTTTATACACATCCTCCACAGTGGGATGTGACCTGTCCTTCGACAGTATCTCTATAATAAGCCGGCGCTGTGGAGTCAGCTTCAGCCCTTTGTCCCGCAGGCTCGCCGCTATCTTTTCAACGGCACGCATTTGCGCACCCCCTTTTTGTTTCCGTTCACTACGTTGTAATCATTATAAATATAAACAGTTTTCTGTCAACACAAATGTCCCCGGCACTTTGCCTGACCGGGAATTACGGATGCGCCGTCCGCAGGAAATCTATTCGTCGTAGAGCTTGAAAAGGGCCTGGGTCCCCTCGTTTTCATGCCCTTTTGCCGCGAGTTCCTCATATTTCGAGAAAGCCTGCTTCAGGCCGGGAGCGTCCATATTCATGCGTTCCGATTCCTCGATGGCAATTTTCATGTCCTTGATGAAATGCTTGACGAAAAAGCCTGGGGCAAAGTCCCCGGCAAGAATTCGGGGAGCAAGGTTCGACAGGGACCAGCTTCCCGCGGCTCCGCCGGAAATGCTCCTGAGGACAGTTTCCGGGTCCAGGCCCGCCTTCTTCGAGTAGGCGAGGG
>JAAYJB010000110.1 GCA_012523155.1 Synergistaceae bacterium
CTCTCGACGTAGAGCAGCACTCCGCCCATCAGCAGCTGCTCCAGGTCGACGGCGAACCAGGAGAGAAACAGGATAGCCGTATTGATGTAGAAGGAAAACATGCCGACATCGACACCCCAGCGTTTCTTCGCAGCCACGACGATAACGTCGGTTCCCCCCGTAGAGCCGCCTACGCGGAAGACAAGCCCCATGCCGATGCCGCTGCATACCCCTGCGAGCAGCGCGGCAAGAAAAGTGTTGGCAAGCACGGGATAGGAGAAGAGTTCGAAGAAGGCTACCGACCCCGATGAGAGCAGCGAGACATAGAGGGTCCACAGAACAAAGCGCGGAGAGAGCACCCGCCATCCCCAGGCAAGGAGCAGCCGGTTTCCGACAGCGATCACCCATGCGGGAGAAATGTCGAAAACATAGCGCGTCAGCAGGGCTATCCCCGCGAGTCCTGCACCGGCGAAACGGTACGGCACGACGAGGGCCACAATGGAAAAATTCATCAGGACGGCTCCCAGCGTCGCGTACCAGAACGTTCCCCACTCAACCCGGATCAGCTCGCCGAACTGTCTAGAAATTTTACGGATGTTGAAGCGTTCCATGATCTTTTCCTTCCCCCACCTCAAAGCCCGACTCGGCAGCAGATTGGCGTCAGGCCGCTCAATTTCTCAGCCTTGTTTCGCTGCCCTGAAATACAGGAGTGCACCGTTGTCGCAGGGAAGGGGTTCAAAACTGAACCCGCTCTCAAGGCATATTTTTTTAAGTTCCTCTTCTGAATGTAGAACGCCCCGGATCGTACTCCGGAGCCTTTTTCTTTCCGGGACGGGAACGCTGCAAACGAACACGCCGCCGGAAATGAGGAGGCGATGAACTTCCTGAAACACCTTCTTCACGTTTCCGATGAAATTCAGGGACAGGATGCACAGGCAGAGATCAAATTCGCTGGTTTCGAAGGGCAGATCGTCCCCGCTTGCCACGTAGAATTCAGGGTCCGGGAAGCCGGCGCGAAGAAACCGTTTTGCCGCCTGCTTCAGCAGTCCGGGGCTGATATCCGTTCCCGCGTACTTGTTGTCGCTGTGGAGGAAGTTGACCGCGCTTCCGCTTCCCGTTCCCAGTTCAAGGATGCGTCTGCCGTGAACCCCTGCCACTTCCCGGGCGAGGACAGAATAGTGCTTCTGGAGATCCGCGCCTAATTTTCCGGGAAAGACGGATTTGCTCATAAGGAAATCGTACAGGAAGGAGAAACAGTCTCCCAGCCATGGCTTGAACTGCAGCGGACGGCCGCCGCTTCCGGCAAGATAGCGGAGTTCGCCTTTCCTGATGATCCGGATTCCCGGTTTCAGTTTCGTCATTGTTTTATCCTTCTCAGTGCCTTTGGCATTTCCGGCGGCTGCCTGCGTTTCTGTTTGAACAGCTTATTCTGCACCTTTGCCGGAAAAATCAAGGGTGAGGCGCAGCATATCAAAGAGCTGGATACCGTCCTCGAATATGGGCTCAGGATAATTTTGTATGAAAAAGTTCCGGTCAATGGCTGTGACCCGGAATCCCTGCCTCTGGTAGAAAGCGAGCTGGTAGCCGAATGTTCCGGTACCTACCTCCAATCGGCCGGCGCCGGACCTCCGGTAGAAATCGATGACCCACTTCAGAAGCGCAGTGCCGATACCTGATTTCTGACGGTCAGGATACACCGCGATGCACATAAGCTCATGCCCGCCCGCCTCAAGGGGCTGAACGGCACATGCGCCTGCGACAACTCCGTCGCCTGACGCGACGAAACACCGTGATCGTGCGAGATATGAGCGAAGTTTATCTTCCGAGGGATCGGCAAGCAACAGCAAATCCATTGGAGCATCGACGAGCGGAACTTCACGAATCAGCAGCGACATATCCAAATCACCCGATCGTATAGTCATCTGAGGTCACAGGCCAGAATAATCATGCCATGGCGAGACGCTTTTTTTCATCATGATTTTACTCAATCCTGCGCCTGTTTTTATTGTACATGCATTCCGGGGTAATAACACACCTGCGGGAGCCTCCCTATGCCCGTTCAGCACTCCACGGAAACATGATACTATATGACCATAAAACCAGATGAAAGGCAACGAATTGAAATCATTTTTGCCAAATGTTAGGGGAGTATGTTTTTTGAAAGGAGACATCATGAAGGAAATTCCGGAAATGTCCGTTCGGGGGTTGGCCCAGGTGATCCGTGCCGGAGAAATATCGTCGGTGGAAGTGACGGAAGCGTTTCTGCGCCGGATCCGCGAGGTAAACCCGAAGCTGAACGCCGTTGTCCAGGTCTGCGCCGATGCGGCTCTGTCGGAGGCGGCACGGGCGGACCGTGCGCTGGCAAAGGGTGAATGTTTCGGTCCCCTCCATGGCGTCCCCATGACGCTGAAGGATTCCTTCGATTCCGCCGGCGTTGTTTCCGCAGGCGGAACCCTTGGGCGGAAGGACTTCGTTCCCGTAAAGGACGCGACGGTCCTGTCCCGTCTCAGAAAGAACGGGGCGATTCTTCTGGGAAAAACCAATACGCCCGAGTTTACCCTTATGTACGAAACCGACAACCTGGTGTACGGGCGGACTAACAACCCCTATGACCTGGAGTGTTCGCCGGGCGGCAGCAGCGGAGGCGCCGCCGCGATCGTGGCTTCAGGAGGTTCCCCCTTCGACGTGGGCAGCGATTACGGCGGGAGCCTGCGGTATCCCGCCCACTGCTGCGGAATCACGTCCATCAAGCCAACGTCGGGCCGGGTTCCGAGGACGGGACATATCCTTCCCTTCGGCGGTGTGCTGGACTCTTTCCAGCAGGTCGGCCCCGTGGCGAAGCGCGTGGAGGACCTTGAATACATTCTTCCCCTGATAACCGGTCCCGACTGGATCGATCCTTCCATCGTCCCCATGTCTCTCGGCGAGTCGAAGAACGTGGATATCCGCACGCTGAGAGTCGCTTTCCACACCGACAATGGAGTGCTTCCGGCTTCGGAGGAGACTGCGGCGGCGGTGCATGCGGCGGCGAAAGCGCTGGAGAACGCCGGAGCCCTGGTCGAGGAGGCTCGGCCGAAGGGTATGGAAGACTCGTACGAGATCATGATGGGGCTGCTGTCCGCCGACGGAGGGGCTTCCATACGGAGGCTGCTGCGGGAGTCGGGAACGGAACGGCACTCCATTCCGTGGCTCGGCCTTGCGTCTCCCATGGAAAGTGCGGCTTTCGACGCGCTGGTCATGGGATGGTACGGCTTCCGCAGCTCCATGCTTTCGTTTCTTGAGAACCGGGACGTGATTCTTTCGCCCGTGAACGCGCTGCCCGCCTTGCCACACGGTGCAGTCAGGGACGATCTTCGGGCGTTCAGCTACACCATGGCCTACAATCTCACCGGCTGGCCCGTCACGGGGGTTCGTGCCGGGACGTCATCGTCGGGCCTTCCCATTGGGGTGCAGATCGTGGCCCGTCCCTGGCGGGAAGACGTATCCCTGGCCGCCGCCGCATGTGTGGAGCGCGGACTCGGGGCATTCCCTCCGCCTGCTATTTAGCACAGTTGAGTTACTGTGCCGTGTAACCGCCGTCGATAGAGTGGACGCTTCCGGTCATGAAGGCCGCCCGGTCACTTAATAGGTATGCGACCAGATCGGCAACTTCCTCCCTGGTGGCGAGCCGTTTCATGGGATGCAGGCCCGCCATCCAGTCCGTGACTTCTTTGCCGGAATCCATTATGCGAGGGGTAGCGACGTAGCCCGGCGCGACCGCACACACGCGGATATTCGACTCCGCCAGCTCCAGGGCGGCCGAGCGAGTCAACCCGATGACTCCGTGTTTCGCCGCGGTGTATGAGGCCATGCCCGCCAGGCCGACAAGGCCGTTTGCGGACGACATGTTCACTATCGCGCCGGAACCGTTGGCAAGCATTGCGGGTATCTCGTACTTCATGGAGTAAAAGATGCCGGTCAGGTCCGTTTCGATAACCTCACGCCATATCTCCGCCTCAAGGTCCTGGACAGGAACACCTGCCGGGCCTGTTATACCGGCGTTGTTGACAGCCAGGTCGAGCTTCCCGAACCGCTCAAGAGTCCGTCTCACTGCTCCCTCCATAGCTTTCGGATCACGCACGTCCGCCTCGAGGGCCACTGTCCGGGCACCTTCGGGGTCGATACTCCTGGAAACTGACTCCACCTGCTCAAGGCGGCGGCTGACCAAGGCAACACAGGCACCGCCGGCATGCAGCCGCGCGGCTATTGCTTCTCCGTTCCCTGTGCCGGCACCGGTTACAAGGGCAACCTTGCCTTTGAATTCCATGATTTACCCCCTTGTCGAAATAGGCGCGCAGAGCGCTATAGACACCGCTGCCTGCAGCGCTCTGCCGGAACAGGCGTACATGTCCAAAGCATGACTCCCCGGGCCAGGCTGAGCGGCGAAGCGGTTCATTCCGCAAACTCGTACTCTATTTCCTCAATACGGCCGCGCCGGTAGGACTTCTCTCCCCCGGGCAGCCTCCCGATTCGAGGCATGCCGAAGTAATTGAGAAACCAGTTCATGTATTTTGTTATCTTCGCAGACGCGAATATCCGCGCCAGTTCCTGCATCAGGGTAAAATCCAGGCCGGCCAGCGCTTCTTCGTCCATCCTCAGGTCGTCAAAGACAAAAGCTTTCCAGAGAGAGTAGTTCTGCGGGGTATACCTCGTTATGTACAGTTGGTCAAGCAGGGCCTTTTCTTTCGTCGCCCTGATATATCCGGGCGGTTCCTCCACCCTGCTGGTGCCGGGAAACACCATGTTCGAGGGAAGCCTCTCCCAGTGGATATTTCCGTATGGCGTCATCAGGCTGGAGCTCCGCTTCTTACTGACGGCCGTGACCGATGCAACGGCATCAGGTATAATACCTGCTTCAAAGAGCACGAGGTTTCCGGATACTGCCGCCGGACCGCAGACATTGCAGGCAAGATATCGCAGGGAGGGCTCTCTTCTGCGCAAAAGGGGCCCCAGGCAATACCATCCGCGCTTCAGCCGTTCGATGTACCCGTCCGATACCAGGCCCTCTATCTTCTGCCATACATTGACGTATCCATTCTCGCGAAGCCTGTTCTGCAAGACCCAGCCCGGGATCTCCGTCTCCAGGCCCGCAAGCAGTTCCAGATCAGTCATGCCGTCATCATCCCGTCTTCATTTTCTATTTTATGTATGTTAACATCTAATAATAAGATTTTACACTACATAAAACGAAAATACAGGCCATAACACCCTGAGGTTTCAGGAGGATCCTTCCTGTGGAATTTTATGTGAAAGGAGAAATAGTGCAGCTGCATCAACGAGTTTTTCCTTCTGCTGAAGGAACATCCCGAAGAGAAGTTCTCACTCCCCTCAATCAATCACTCGCCGGTGTAATAGGTGCCTTCGATTCTCAGTGAGGCCTTTCCGCCGAAGAGGACCTTTCCGTCCTTCGTCCTCAGCCTGACTTCATTAAAGATCCGGTTGCCGCCGCCCTGCTCTATTTTGATGCTGTGGCCGTTCCACTTCCTGTTCTTGATGAGGTAGCAGCCGAAGGCGCTGTTTCCCGACCCGGTGGCGGGGTCCTCCAGGTA
>JAAYJB010000111.1 GCA_012523155.1 Synergistaceae bacterium
CGGCGGATGTATTCCTCCAGTTCCGGGTGATAGAGCGCTCCCTTCGTCTTCATCCTCTGGACCAGCCCGGAAAGGAAGAACGACACCTCCCGCTCCTCCGGCGGCGCCATCCCGGGAAGCTCGTTTCTCAGCGCCTCAAGGACGAGTGCGGCCGAGTGGGCGAAAAACGCCGGATCAGGGGAGGCTACGGCCACTCCCGATTTCTCCAGGGTCCTCCCGATGTGGCTGTTCAGGCCGAACTCGGTGAAGGCCTCCCACCCGAGGCGTTTCGAGAGATTTTCCAGAAAAACCCCGCCGGGCAAGGTGCCGGTCTCTTTCAGCCTGGCGAATTCCCTTCTCCATGCCTGGTCCGGGGCGATAAACGTCGAGACATACTCCCCGCCGTCCAGTTTGGAAGACCAGTACCGGGGAAGCCCGGCGGCAAATTCCGAGAGCGTTTTCCCCTCTCCGCCGTCGGCGATGTACTTGGCCATGGCGGTACGCAGGGTAAACCTGTAGGTCCTCGCCCCGAAGAACCCGGCGTGATGGGCGGCGTCCTGCACCGAGTCGGAAAAGGCCAGCATCTTCTTGTCGTCGTTTCCCCGGGAGGTCATGGTCTGGGAGATCATCACGCTCGACAGGGTGGTGCTCCTGGCGCCGAATATGGAAAGCCCCCTGGACGAGCCGCAGAAGGGGCAGTCGTTGCTGGAGAGGACCTTTACCGTGCCGTCCTTCAGGGTCTTCTGGTACTGCGAGTCGGGGACGAACACGGGCACAAGGCCCGGTTCCCCGCAGAGAGGGCAGGGACCGCCGTCCCTCACATCCGAAAGGGTCATGCACGACGGGCAGAGTTTTCTCGTCTTCCCCGCCAGGCCCCGGTGCTCCCCTCCGGCCTCGCCTGGGAAAAGGTACCGTATCTTCCGGCTTTTATTGAAAAAGCCGCTGTAGAAGGACTTGAGGTCCCGTATCTCCACCGAACCGTCGTCTTGGTCTTCGGAGGAGGTCCAGCCCATGGCCCCGCAGTCCCTGCAGTGGATCACCGGAAGGGTGCGGCTGAGCCGGTCCGCCTTCAGGTCGTCGGAGAAGAACAGTTCAGGGCGGCTTTCCCTTAATGGGACAGACGCCACCATGCGGCGCATCTCCCGAAGCCATCCCTGCACCTGGACCGTGACCAGCGGGCGGAGCCTCTCCCCCTCACGTTTTCTCGCATGGCTCACGAGGGAAACCAGGCTGTCAAGAACGAGGGAACCGTAGGAGTCTTCCCGTTCTCCCAGCCGGGGAGCCACTTTTACAAGCCTTCCCAGCAGGTCGGAATATTCCATGGGCCTTCCGCCGAGGACCTTCAGGAAGTTCTGAAAAAAGACGTGCCCCCGGAGAAGCGTGCCGAGCCTGACTCTCCACTCGTCATCGCTCTCGCCGTCCTTCCTCGGCCCCTCGTCGCCGAACCACAGGAACGCCTGCCGTCCAAGGTATTCAAGGGGCGAATCGAAAGATTCCGGGTCCAGGTCATTAGTATCTCCGGGGTCCGGCAGATCGAACCGGACGGCCATGTCGTTCTCGAGAAACTCCCCCGCCGACAGCCGTTCCTCCGTGATGAGGGCGTCGGCATCGAAGGGTTCGCCGAAAACGGAAGCGGCATATCCGAGGACGTCCGGTGCGTTCTCCTTTTCCCCGAGGGTGGCCGACGTGCCCACGCAGCACAGGTGCCCGGACGGAATGTCGAGCCGGGATTTCAGCCTGCGGAGGAGGCACGAGAGATCGGTGCCCTGGGCGCCGTCGAAGGTGTGCAGTTCGTCCACCACGAGGTACTTCAGGGTGTCGGGCGTGTTGTACCGCCACAGGTCCCTGTCGGCGGGGCGGAGCAGCAGAAAATCCAGCATCTTGTAGTTGGTCAGCAGGATATCCGGAGGATTCTCCCGCAGGGTGTAGCGGCATGTGATCACCTTGTCCCGCTCCATGGCCTTGACCGGCTGGTC
>JAAYJB010000112.1 GCA_012523155.1 Synergistaceae bacterium
ATGCCCCGACTTCGCGGGCCGAGGGGAACAGGAGACCTGCACGTACACGTTACGGTCGATGTTCCCAAAAAACTGACGGAAAAGCAGCGGGCGCTCCTCGAAGAGCTTGCCAGGGAAATGAAAGTGGAGGTTGAGGACTCTGGAGTCTTCAGCAAGTTTTTCCGAAATCTCTTCGACTGAACCACTCTCACAGGAGTGGAGCAGTATCTCATCCGCAAAGGCACTGTCAAAACCGCTCATCATCTGGTACACTTTCTCTGTTTAAGGGAGGCATAAACGCCTCCCTTACTTCATATCGGAGGGATTTTCCATGATGAGTTCAACGGACAGTTTCTGGTGGTATATAACCCTGGAAGGAGGGCCCGGAAGCGAGGAAGTGCTCGCTTCCCTTGCGGAAATGTCCGGGAGCATAGGCTCGGAAGAAGGGAGCGGAGAAAACGCTGTCCGTATCAGATCCTATTTTCGCAGCTCGCAGGATCTCGGCTACTGGGTCGAAAAAATAGGCGAGGCACTCAGCCCGTGGCCGGAGATCAGAATTGCCGACATGGGAAAAATAGAGAACAAACAGTGGCATACGGACTGGAAGGAGGCGTTCCCTCCCCTTCCGGTCGGAAAACGGCTCGTAGTCCTTGCACCCTGGCACAGGGGAAGCGAGCCTGAAGGGCGCATCCCTCTCTATATTTATCCCGGATCGGCCTTTGGAACAGGCTACCATGAGAGTACACAGATCGTGCTGACGCTGCTGGAGCGGATCTGTTCTCCAGGTGCCGAAGCTGCGGATATCGGAACAGGATCCGGTATCCTTTCTATCGCGGCAGTGAAACTGGGTGCGGCCCGTGTTCTCGCCAGAGATCTGGATCCTGCGGTCCTATCGGAAGTCCGTCACAACCTCGAGATCAACGATATACCGGACGGTACCGTGGAGCTGGAAGAGGGAAACCTTCTTGACGGCATGGACCGGAAGGTTGATATCCTCACCGCAAATATCATCATTGAACCCCTTCTCGACATGCTTCCTTCCGTGCCCGGCATCCTGAGAAAAGGCGGAAAGGCACTTTTTTCCGGGCTGCTGGTCCGTGAACGGGACAGGTTCTGCGCGGTCCTTGAACAGCATGGTCTCAGGCTGACTGATGAACTGGCGGTCAACGACTGGTGGGGTGCGGTTGCCGAACTGAAATGATGGACGCCCTGAAAGGAAAACGCATCTGGATTTACTCTCTCGGATGCCGTTCGAACCAGTATGAAGGTGAAGCCGTTGCCAATGCCCTGACGGAAGCCGGAGCTGTTCCGGCTGATTCTCCCGAAGGGACTGATGGTGCCGTTATCATAAGCTGTACCGTTACCGCCGAGGCAGACAGAAAATGCCGACAGGCGGTCAGAAAAGCGAAAAGGATGTCCCGGAATTCGGTCATTGCCGCCTCCGGGTGCTGGGCCCAGAAGATTACGGCAGAAGAGGCGAAGAGCCTTGGAATTCGGATCGTGGCAGGGAACCGCAGGAAAAGCAGGATCCCCGAACTGTTGGCCAGGGCCTTTGAAGAGGGAAGTCCTGAGTACAGTGAAGACCGTGTGGATGTGATGCATTGCCGGGAATGGGACCCGTTGTTCCTTGACAGGCCTCTTCTTCATACCAGGGCATTTATCAAGGTACAGGATGGGTGCAATCATTTCTGCTCCTATTGCGTGATCCCTTTCGTGCGCGGTTTTCCGGTTTCACGGGATCCCGGAGACGTGGTTCGCGAGGTGGAAAGCATTGCAGGTGCCGGCTGCAGGGAAGTTGTGCTTACGGGTGTGCACCTGGGGCTTTACGGAAAATATGGAACAGGATCCCTGGCCTCGCTTGTCAGGAAAGTTGCAGCCGTTGAGGGCATTTCCCGCATACGCTTCGGTTCGCTGGAGCCCTTCGGACTGGACGAAGAGCTTCTCGAGACCCTGGCAGGAACGCCTCAATTCTGCCGTCATCTTCATCTGCCCCTTCAAAGCGGCAGTGCCCGGATTCTCTCCCGGATGAGGAGGGGATATTCACCTGAGGATTTCCTTTCGCTTGCGGAAAAAGCACGGACTTATCTCGGTGATGATCTTCACATCAGCACCGACATCCTTGTAGGGTTTCCCGGGGAAGAAGACCTGGATTTCGGGGAAACCCTGGCCCTGATGAAGCAATGCCGTTTTGGGAAGTCGCATGTATTCCCCTTTTCCCCCCGGGAGGGAACGGACGCTTTTTCGCTTCCAGGCAGGGTACCCCGTGAGACGGTATCGGAACGGGCGCGGGCGGCAGGTGAACTTGCCGGACTGCTGCTGCAGGAATACAGCCGCCGATGGACGGGCCGCGAGGTTTCGGTGCTGGCCGAGGAAGTAACGGGAAATACGTTTTCCGGACTTTCCCCCTCCTTCCTGAGAGTTGTTTCCAGCGGAACCGCCCGGAAGGGGCAGGAGCAGATGGTCCGCATCACGAAATCCTGTGGCGATACCCTGAGAGGAAGAAAAACAGGTTGATTTTTTCTGCTCCCGGAAGCAAGTTTGCCCCGGGAGTATTGTGTACGCCGAAATTCTGGTATAAAATACTTTGAAGTTGCGAGGTGGGATTTTTGGACGGAAAGTGCCTGTTCTGTGAGATTTCGGCGGGAAGAATGCCCGCGGAGAAAGTCTGCGAAGAGGAAGACGTAATTGTCATTCGGGACATCGCCCCGCAGGCGCCGGTTCACCTTCTTGTGATACCGAAGGAACACGTGAGTTCAGCTGCAGAGGTCCAAAACCCCGAAGTGTGGTCGAAAGCCATGGATTGTGCCGTAAGAACAGCCCGCCGTCTCGGTCTTGAAAGCGAAGGGTACAGGCTGGTTGTCAACTGCGGAGAGCAGGCCGGGCAGACGATTCCCCACCTTCATATTCACCTGTTGGCGGGACGCAGTTTCCGCTGGCCACCGGGGTAGATGCGGGTGGCAAAGAAAGGGGGGAATGGTGTATGACAACTGTCGTTCGAAGAGAAAACGAATCCCTTGATGACGCTCTCAGACGGTTCAAACGTGAAGTGTCCAAAGTGGGGACACTTCGTGAGGTTCGCAAGAGAGAGCACTACGAGAAGCCCAGTGAAGCAAAGAAGACGAAGCGGGCTGAGGCTGCCAAGAAAAGACGGACCAGGGCCAGGAGGTAGTACGCGGTGATCGATCTCGAAAAACGGGTATCGGATGGGCTGGTGGCCGCCATGAAGGGGAAGAGGGAGATGGAGCTTTCCACCCTTCGGATGCTCAAGGCGGAGTTCCAGAAAGCCAAAACGGAAAAAGGGCACGAAGGTGACCTCTCTGAAGATGAAGTGATTTCATTGATCCAGAGGCTCGTCAAGCAAAGACGGGAGGCTGCCGACCAGTATGCCGCGGTCGGTGCCGGTGACCGTGCCGCCCGTGAACTTCAGGAGGCTGTTTTCCTGGAAACATATCTTCCCGAACAGCTCCCGGACGAAGATCTTCTGCAGATCGTCGAGGAAGCCGGGGCTGCCGTGAAGGCTGTCGGACCCAAGGACATGGGCCGTGTTATGGGTCATGTTATGGCCGCGGTCAAAGGCCGGGCTGATGGAAAACGGGTGAAGGCGACGGTCCAGGAATACCTTCAGTCCCTCGTAGAATAACCTTTCGAGTACAGACCTGCAGATTTTCAGTGCGCAAAAACAGGAAGCCGGGGAAACCCGGCTTTTTTCATGCAGAAAAATAGGGACTGAGTCTCATTGGAAAAACACCACATATCGGGGTATTATACTCAAGGTTATACTATATGTGGGGAGGCCCTTCTATGAAATGTCCGGGATGCGGAGCAATGGAAACACGGGTCATCGAGACCCGTACAGCGGACGAAGGCAGGGTGGTGCGGAGGCGCAGGGAGTGTCCGGAGTGCTCGCACAGATTCACGACGTATGAAAAAACAGAGGATAAGCGGACGCTCCGGGTGATGAAGAAAGACGGAAGCAGGGAAACTTTTGACAGGGATAAAATCATCAGGGGTGTTGGCAGGGCCTGCGAGAAACTGCCTGTTTCCCTCGACCAGATAGAGGACCTTGCGGTGAAGATAGAGGATGACCTGAAAGCTGAGGGATACGGGGAGGTCCCCGTATCCGAGATCGGGTTGAGGGTCATGGAAGGACTTCGGAAGATCGACCAGGTTGCCTACGTCCGTTTTGCCTCTGTATATCGGGAATTTACCGACCTGCAGAGTTTTCAGCAGGAAATAGCCCGCCTGATCGGGGAAAAGGAGGGGCAGAAAAATGGCGGGGAGAACTGAAACCGTTGTTACCGAACTCCG
>JAAYJB010000113.1 GCA_012523155.1 Synergistaceae bacterium
ATGCCTCCTGCGGCTTTGCCCTCGCCGAGACCATCATCGCGCTCCTCATCCTCTCCATCGCCCTTCTCGCCATAGCCATCGTCCCCATCATGTCGTCCAAAATGGCCATCCAGACCACCCAGCGCGAGCGGGCGATGAGCATCGCATATAATGCACTGGATTACCTTGAATCAAGAAAATACACAGATCCTGAACTGGATAATGCAGTGGCCAGCCAGGAAATTACCGGGGACACGGGGAGCTATACAGTATACCTGACAAGAAAAAAGGCAGACAACGAAGGGTTGGTAACAGTAACATGGGACGGCATAACCGGAACTGCAAGCCTTGTTATGAGGCGCGACTTGAGTGAGCAGTCCTCGAGCGTTGTGGGTAAATAGTAAGGGGATGACTATATGAGAAAGAAGAGAGGATTTACCCTTACTGAAATCCTTATCTCAATACTTATAATTGGCATAGTTATGTCTGCGGTGATGACATTGTTTGTCTCCGTTTTCAAGAGCTATGAGTTCCATCAGGATATTATGGAGGCGAAACAGCGCGGCCAGATTGCTTTGGCGGCTATTGAACCTCTTGTCTTGAACTCCGGGCTGGGAATTCCTGCGGTTTCAAAAGATTTTATGGAAGTATTCAAGGACAACAATAGGATAATACCGCAGTCTGCGACGCCAACCAACAACCAGAATTTCAGTGGTCCTGTTCAGATTGCAACAGTAAGCGGCGGAGGGGTTTCGGAAGCAGTTGTGACGATTGACAGCGGAAATGACCTGGATACCACAGACGAAAAATATACGGGTGATTCTCTGTGGATTGTTTATTCTGTCTCAAGTGGATACGGTATATCAAAACTGAATATCGTCGGAGAAATATTGTCAGATGTATCGCTGGAAATGGATCCGGATGCTGACTTTACTCCGTTGAAGGATAATCTTGATATCTATGTGAACTCAAATTCAAGTTTGAAATCATGGGTTGCGTTTCCTTCCAGCAGATTCCCTTTTAAAGTCTTGGATGATTCTTTGACCAATTCAACGACACCCCTTGGTTTGCGAACGACCAAACGGCAGTTTCTTCACAGGTTCGATGAACTGCATTATGTGAGAGCTTCGAAAATCAAAATTGATGCCGGTAATAATCTCTCCATATATCATTTGGTCAATCCGACGCCTGATAGCTATCAACCGGTTGTCGAAGGTATTTACGGTATGCGTTGCGTGTTTGACAGGGACGGGGATAGGATCCTGACAGTTACAGTTCTGGCCCGTGCCGATACGCTAAGGCCGGAGCTGAATATAAACTCTGTCGATGGATGGCAGGGAGCAATACCTGACGGACAATACAGGTATGCCGCAGTCTCAAAAAGCTGGAGGATACGGAATTGAAAAAAATGCTATATTTCGGGGAGAAGAAAAGAATAGGAATGGCTCTGCCGCTAACCCTGATTGTTCTGGTGGTGGCCGGAGCCATGGTTGCTGTTTCTATGTACTTCATCGAAAACATGATGTCCACTACGAAGATGAAAACGGACAACGAGTTTCGCCTCAATGCTGCCCTTGCAGGAATAGAAAAAGGGAAGCAGTGGATTCTGGAAGAAATAGATAAACCTGAGAGTACAAGCGCACTGAAACCTTCTCCGGTTATAAGCATTGATGTTGTGGGAGACCTGGATGATCTTAAACTCCACTCTATTTCAGGTACTGTTGGTAATATCCCTTTTACTACGGATATTTACTTCCTGCTATATACTGCAAAATCCGATATCGAGTTTCAAAAGGGAATGCCCCCGATGGTATCTCTTTCATTCTCCATTGACTGGGAAAATTCAAGCCAGGTGCAAAGACAATCCTATGACGCATCAAACAGGGGAGGCGGTTCTCCGGAGGGGTTTTTTACGGATTCCGGAGTATATCGAGCCTACCTTATCAGAAGCACTTCGGAAATGAACGGGATCAGTAAGACTGTGGACCAGGCAGTCTATATGAAAAAGACATGGTAAACGTACGGGACATTTTTCCCCGGGGACAGGGAGGCAAGAGAGCGATGAGAACACAAAATATATCGTACAGGTGGATCGGGCAGAAGAAATGGATTGTTTTCCTTTTCTCTTTTTGTATGCCGATTTTTTTGTTTCCAGCAAAGGGGCATGCGGATCTGCCATCCTATGTAAACACCATGGTCGTAAGTACTGATATCGGTACTGGAGGTGCCCCCCTCCTGAGCGCTTCCTCGGGGGAAGGAGACATCCTTTACCAGGCGCTCTATCAGCCGAGGAAAGAGAATGGAATTCAGAGACACTGGGTAGGGAATATTCTCAAATACGTTTATAAGACCGACATCGAAACCCCCGGATACGAACTTTCAGATTCCTGGAAAGTCGGTGCTGAAAAAGTGGGTGCGGCCACTATCCTTGCGGAAAAGTCACCCAGCCAAAGGAAGATATATACTTCTTCCTTTCAGGATGTTATCGGGAATTCAACTACTTCCATGGTGCTCCTGAACAACGACCTGGTTAATGATTCCTCAAAACGGGCAAAACTCGCAAACGAGATTGGCATTACGGACAGCGAACTGACTGGTGGTTTCAAAAGGTTCATCCAGTGGTACAGGGGATGTAATGATATCGTTGATGCCAATCCCGATGATAAAGGCAGAGACGACAAGCTCTTCGACATTTTTCACAGCGGACTTGTTATTGTTGGCCCGCCAAATGCCGGAATATCCGACAGTGCCTACACTGATTTTCTGCAGCTGTACAACGATCCTGATAACGGCCAAATTCGGAAAACACTGATATATGCACAATCAAATGCGGGACTGCTTCATGCTTTCAGTCATGCTGACGGTCAGGAGGAATGGGCCTTTCTCCCGCCAAACGTACGGGAAAAGGTTCGTCTGAAAGGATTGAAGTGGATCGGAAACGATTACAGGGAATATAACGATTCAACCAAGGAAAGCGTTACCCCAAGGTATCTGGCTGACGGGCCTACAGTAGCTGAAGATGCATATTTCGCCAGCAGCCAGTACACAAATGTGTCAGGTGACAACAAGTATCATACGGTTCTCTTCGCTCAGCTCGGCTTCGGGGGGGCAGGAATGTATGCACTTGAGATTTCCGATCCGGATGTCCCCAAGTTTCTCTGGGCTGTGGAAAATCCCTATGAGAGCGGGGAAAGCACAATTGTCTGGCGGGGTTCGGGACGGTATTCCGGCCTTTCAGATTATGATTACCAGCATTTGCGGCAAACCGGAAGCACAGCTTTCGTAGGCTTTTACAAGAACGCTTCAGGAGAACCGTGTTGGGTTTTCCTCATGGGTAACGGAGCCCAGCCCAACAACAATTCGTTCAAGCAATCGCTGGTGTACGTAGGGAGAATTTTCGACGGGTCCATCGTGAAGATAATTTACGCTCCCTCTGCAGGGCAAAAAGCCCCCATAGTGACTCCTGTGGCTGTCCCGATGGTTTTTGAAAACAACAACGCCATTCCCAGGCAAATAAAGACATTTTACGTCGGTGATGCCAAGGGACGGTTGATGAAGGGTGACCTCTCCAATCCCAACCCCAATAATTGGGGTTCCATGACGAATGTCTGGACCCTCCCTTCCACATGGGGCATGTCATACACACTTGATGCTGCAACACTGGACGGAGAGGTGTGGCTGTTCACAGGAACGGGGGACCTCGAAAGATACGTAACCCCTCCTCAGGGGGTTACGGACAACTATTTCTTCGGCATTAACGCCAATAAAATAAATCCTAACGACAACTACAAAAACACTCTCCAGGACCTGGGGGAACTGGGCACAGCGGCAAATGACAATCAGAAGGGCTGGTACATGGTATTCCCTCTTGACAAAAAAGCGAATACTGTAGAAAGCCTCTCGACTGCTCCAGTCGTCGTGAATGGCATACTGTACTTTGCTACAAATCGGCTTGGAGTAAAAAAGAAAGGAAACTTATATTACTACACTGGAGAAGTTCTTTACTCCAAGATGTACGCGATACATGCGAAAACAGGGCTTCCAGGCTGGGAATGGAAGACGGGCGACACCACTTTCAAGAAAAGATATTTCGAAATAGAAAAGGCAACGGTCAGCGGAATTTCGCTGTCGGGGAAACGTCTGGCAATCGGCGTCACATTTCAGGATGCAACAAGAAATTGGGAGCATCCCGGCTTTACCGTTCTCGGCAGCAATATTCTATATATTAACGACATAACCGGCGGAAACGATGGAGGAGAGTCATCGGTGGAAAACTACAGGATCATGACCCCTCTCTACTGGAAAACGAGGTAGTGTACGCACAGGGGCGGGTTCTGTGATACAATCAGGTAAATTTAACTTACGTTCATTTGAAGTATCCGGGGAGGTGCGTCAATGACCGCAGCGGCTTTCTTGAAATCGCAGAATAAGGCGGCTCTGGCTCTGCACGA
>JAAYJB010000002.1 GCA_012523155.1 Synergistaceae bacterium
CGTCGTGAGGAACATACGCAATTGTTCCAACGTGATCGGTCCCCTGACAACGGGCAGGCTTTTGACGACCTTTGCTCTTGAACCAAAATTCGAGCCGGTGTTCCGCACGATCATACAGTTCGGTGATATTGATATCGTCTGCCGTTCGATGACGGATGCGGTCGGAGGATGGAAAGGCGGCGGAAAAACGTTCGGAGAGCTTCTTTCCCTGTCCCACGACGGATGCATACCGCTGGGATGGGTTGAAAACATTAATTCAGCCGCTGAAGCAGGAGGTGAGGCCGGGGAGACTCAGGAAGCCCTCAGGCGCGTTGCTCCACGCGTCAGGCTCAATCCACCGAAAAGCAGCGAGATCCCGCCGGAGGCTGAGATCGTCTTTCTGCAGCGTCAGAAAACGTATGATCCGGGCTTCTAATACAGCCTCATCTCATAAAAACCTTGCGGGCAAACAGGCAATATTCAGGAAAGAGGCCGCGGAGAGAAATACCACACTGCCGGCTGCACCCTCGCCAGAAAAAAGGGTCGGCGCTGAACAGGTTGCATTGATCAGCGCCGACCCTGCTTCCCATGATACAGGCTTGCCTACATTCCCATGTAGGCTTTCTTTACTTCATCGGAGTCGAGCAGTTCCCTTGCAGTTCCGGAGTGCACCACTCTGCCGGTCTGCAGGACATAACCCCTGTTCGCGATATCAAGTGCCTCCTGAACCATCTGTTCCACAAGCAGAACCGTAATACCCTGCCTGTTGATCAGATCCACGGTTTCGAACACCTTTTCCACAAGGCTGGGCATAAGGCCGAGGGAGAGCTCATCCAGCATGATCAGCTTCGGACCGGACATGAGTCCTCTCGCAATGGCGCACATCTGCTGCTCTCCGCCGCTCAGTGTTTCAGCAGTCTGCGAGCTTCTGTCCCTGAGCTTCGGGAAAATGGTAAACATCTCTTCGAGGCGCTCTTCGATCACAGCCCGGTCCGTTACTGTGAAAGCTCCCAGCTCCAGGTTCTCCCTTACCGACAGCTTGGGGAACAGTCTCCGTCCTTCGGGAATGTAGGAAATACCCTTACGGATGTTCACCGAAGCAGGTGAACGGGTAATATCCTCTCCCCGGAAAAGGATCTGCCCCTTTTCCGGATGCATAAGTCCGCAGATAGTGCGCATGGTTGTCGATTTTCCGGCACCATTCGCACCGAGAATAGCGACGATCTCCCCCTCGCAAACCTCAAGGGAGAGCCCCCGGATCACGGGAGCACCGTCGTAGCCGCAGTGGATATCTTTTACCTCAAGCATCGCGGCCATCAGTACCTTCCTCCTTTGTTTCCTTCTGCAGCCTTCTGCTGAACTTTTCTCCGAAATAGGCGCGGATCACTTCAGGATCCTTGACCACGACCCGGGGAATATCCTCGATGATTTTCTCTCCGCTGTTCAGCACTACCAGTTTATCCGCTATAGGCATGATGGCCTCCATGATGTGTTCCACCATGAGGATCGTGATGCCTTCCTCCTTCATCCTCAGGATGACTTCGACCATTTCCCTGATTTCAGACGTGGTAAGCCCTGCCACGGCCTCGTCAAGAAGGATGAGTTTCGGACCTGTGGCAAGCGCCCGTGCGACCTCCAGCCTTTTTTTGTTGCCTATGGTGAGCCCTCCCGCCCTTCGGGACATGTAGGAAGTGAGGAAGCAGGTATCCATGCATTTTTTTGCCGTCTCAATCGCCTCGGAAGAATTGCTGTGGCGCATGTACGCCCCTACAAGGATGTTTTCCAGAACGGTCATCTCCCTCAGAGGACGCACCACCTGGAAAGTCCTCGCAACGCCCAGTCGGGCGATCTTCCACGAGGGAAGATCCGTTATGTCGCTGCCTTCCAGGGTTATTGTCCCCGAGGTCGGTTTGTAGAGTCCGGCGACGCAGTTGAAGAGGGTGGTCTTTCCGGCTCCGTTGGGGCCGATGAGCCCGACTATGGATCCTTTCTCAACGTCGAAGGAGACATCGCTGTTAGCGACCAGGGCGCCGAATTTTTTTGTAAGATTCCTTACTTCAAGAAGAGCCATCAGTTTTCACCGTCCCCGGCTGCAGAGTCTTCATTCTCTGGAGTGAATCTCCTGATAAGGCCCATGATCCCGTTGGGCTGCCTTATCATGGTGAAAATGATGATCAGTCCGAAAATGATAAGGTCCACGCCTGATCCCAGGTGTGAAAGGTAAGCTCTTGTGTACTCCTGCAGCGGGATGAGTACCGCCGCACCGAGAAGGGGGCCCCAGAAGGTCCCCAGGCCTCCGAGAATTGTGATGAGGACGAACTTCATGGACATATCCAGTGACATGACCATGGGCGGATCCACCCGGTAATTATACTGGGCGAAGAAGGCTCCGCAGAGTCCGGCCAGTCCCGCGGAAAGGGCCATGGCGGAGAGTTTCACGAACGAGCTGTTCACGCCGAGGGATTCCGCAGTCTCCTGTCCTTCCCTCACGGCCCTGAGATAATAGCCCATCCTGTGGGATTCGATCCACCGCACGATACCGAAAATGAGGACAAAGAGACAAAGCGCACCAAGGTAGTAGCCGTTTTTATCCGATGACCAGGAGAAATTTACCCATCCGTCGTCGAGAATGGGGTAATCGAGGCCGAGAGCTCCGCCGACAGTGTCCCATATCATAAAAAGACGGTTGAAGATCTCCACGATCGCGAATGTCGCAATGGCGAAATAATGGCCCTTCAGGCGAAAGCAGGGAGCACTGATAAGAACGGAAACGAGTGCGGCGGCGAGAGCGCCCAGGGGTGCGCCGAACCAGGGCAGGGAATTGTACTGTACCACAGCCATCGCCGCCCCGTAGGCTCCTATTCCGAAAAAGACGGCGTGTCCGAATGATGTCTGTCCGCAGTACCCGCTTATTATGTTCCAGGACTGTGCCATGGAGGCATAAAGAAGGATCATGGTCAGTACGTGCCCGTGAAATGTGCTTCCCACACCTCCGGGAATGAACGGAAGCACGAACGCCCCGGCAAGAAGCAGATACCATATTCCGCTGGAAATTTTCTTTGTATTCATCGGAAGATCACCACCCGAAAAGGCCCTTTGGGCGGACCAATATCACTGCGATATATACTGCGAACACTGCCACATATTTGACCACTGCCGCGATGTAAAATCCGGAGAATGATTCCACGAGTCCGATGAGGATCGCTGCGAGCAGTGCGCCGGGAATGCTTCCAAACCCGCCGAGAGCGACAACGACAAAGGCGATGAGGCTGAATAGTGACCCCACTTCCGGATACACGGCGAGGTAGGACGTCATAAGTCCGCCTGTTATCCCTACGCATGCCCCTCCGATCCCGAAAACAAGAAGGTAAATATTCTCTGTCTTTATACCCATAAGTTCAGCCGCCTCGCTGTCCATGGCAGTTGCCTGGATCGCCCATCCGAGTCGTGTTTTCTTCAGCATCCAGTAGAGGACCCCGAGAACAACCAGGGCGAACAGTGCGGTCGCGAGCTGGGGAACAGAGAGAATAGCTCCGCCGACGGAGAGAGTTTTGCCCTCCAAAATAGTTCCCTGGAGAATCCTGAAATTTGGCGTGAACCTGTTCATGCAGAAATTCTTCAGCACCATGGAGAGGCCGAATGTGGCAAGGAGAGGCGCCATCGCAGATTTGCCGAGGCTGTTCTTGATGATCAGTTTGTAAGTGACCGCTCCAAGAATAAACAGAAATATTCCGGCGGCGATCCATGAGTAGAGTGGATCAACGTTCAGAAAAAAACCTATCCAGTAGCTGACATACATGCCCACCATAAGGAACTCGCCGTGGGCGAAGTTGATGACGTCCATGACCCCCCAGATCATACTGAGACCTGCGGCTACAAGGGCATAGACGAGCCCGTTGAGAATTCCGTCCAAAAGGACCTGTAAAAAACTGCTCATCATCCGCTCATCCTCCCGAAAAAAAAGGGGGAGGCACGAAATGCCGCCCCCTCGAAACATTTGTGCTAAAAAAGACTCCTGCTCTCGTTCTTACCTCTTGTCCCAGGGAGTCATGGGGAACATCGGTTCGGAGTCCTGGAACCGTTCCGGATAGATCGTGTTGTACTTGAGGTCCTTGATCTGGGTGATAACGCTCAGTGCCTTGACGTTCTGTCCGCCGGGCTGGAACGCGACTTCTCCGCTCAGAGAAAGAGGAGAGGCGAAGGTCGCGGTGGAAAGGACCTCACGGACCTTTTCAGTGTCCACTGCGCCGGCCTTTTCGATGGCCTGTCCGAGAACCAGCAGCATGACGGCTTCCTGCAGTGAATCGCTGTCGAACTCCTGCTTCGCCAGGGGTTTGTAGAACCTTTCCTGGACTTTCAGTGCTTCAGGCATGAAATTCTTTGCAAGCTCAGGAGAGAAACCCATTCCTCCCATGAAATAGTCCCCGTCGCCTGCGAGCTCTTTCTGGACTGCCGGGTTCTGGTATCCCGTGCAGTAATTGATGGCGATCCTCGGGAGCCAGTTGACCTGTTTCATGGTCCTGACCCACAGGGAGTAGTCGCCGCCCAGGGCTGCTCCGAAAACGGCATCCGGATTAGCTGCCTTGAGGGTCTGCACTTCGCTGCTGAGGTTTGTTGCTCCGTTGTTGAAGGGAACGTCGGCGATCACTTCAAGGCCGACCTTCTTCGCCGCCTTCTTTGCCTCGTCGGCGGCATGCTTCCCGAATTCAGTGTTCTCATAGATGAGTCCGAGAGTTTTGATGCCGGCATTTTTATCCTTGTTGAGGTAGGTGATATAGTCGGTGAACTCCTCTGACTCGATAGCATCGGTGGGGGCGTGGCGGAAGAAATACTTGTAATTCCTTTCCGTCAGCGCTGCAGAACTGGATGCCCCGCAGAGGAAAAGTTTTTTTGCCCGTTCGGCCACGGCGCTCGCAGGTTTTGTGGCGGAACTGTTGTAGCTCCCGATGATGGCAAAAACGCCTTCCTGGTTGTAAAGGCGCTCGGCCTCCGATTTTGCGACATCGGGTTTTCCCTGGTGGTCAGCTTTCACGATGACGATCCTGTATCCGTCAAGCAGTCCTGCGGATGAGGCAAGGGGAACATTGATGTCCGTGTGGGCGTTGTTGATCACTTCGGCCGCTGCAAGGACGGAATTCAGGCAGTTCTGGCCTGAAACGGCAGAGGGGCCCGTGAGGGGAAAGAGTGTTCCGATTTTTATGACCTTTTCTTCAGCAACAGCACTTCCCGCAAAAAGAAGCGCTCCAATGACACATACGGCCGCAATGGTTGCGATTTTTCTGAGCATGAGATTACATTCCTCCTTATAAATTGAAGTCAGGATGTCATGGTTCGGATGCAGGAAAAACATACCCGACCCGGCGGCTTTTTCTGCATTTCCCCCCTTCAGTCCTCCTCCGGGTGAAAGTCGCGGGTTTTTTGGACAGCCGTTTTTTTGTTGTCTGTAAAAAATAGTAGGAGTTTCGATTATTTTTGTCAATC
>JAAYJB010000114.1 GCA_012523155.1 Synergistaceae bacterium
AACACCATGGGGACCTTCCTCGAGGCGACTGGTGCGGCGCCCTTCGGTACTGCGACCATGCTCTTCTGTGAAGCCGACAAGATGCGCCAGGCCCGGGACGTAGGTGAGCGGGCGGTCCAGCTTGTCCGAGAAGGGATGACCTTCTCCGGGATCATGAGCGAAGCGTCCCTTGCCAACGGGATCAGGTATATTTCAGCGGCGGGAGGCTCGACGAACGGGGTGCTTCATACTCTGGCCCTCGCGAAGGTGCTCGGGATTCCCCTGGATTTGAAGAAGTTTGACGAAATACAGTCATCCGTTCCGGTGGTGGCGAAATTCAAGCCCTCTGCGGAGAAAAACATCAGCGACTACCACAGGGCCGGAGGCGTACCCGCCCTCCTCTCGATTATTCGTCCGCACCTTGACCTCTCCGTCCCCCTCGCCATGGGAGGAACGCTCGGCGACGCCCTGGATGCTTTCCGTGGCCCCGTTGACAGGGATGTCATCCGTCCCCTCTCCGATCCCCTCCATCCGGCGGGGTGCTTTTCGATCCTGTCCGGGAACCTTGCCCCCAGGGGAGCCGTGGTGAAGAAGAGCGGCGTTGACCCGAAAATGTTCCGGCACACGGGACCTGCCGTTGTTTTCAACTCCGAGGAGGAAGTGAAGGAATTCCTGCTGACCAAAAAGGTCGAGCCGGGCTCGGTGCTCGTGGTCCGGTATGAAGGGCCGAAGGGAGGCCCGGGGATGAGAGAGCTGTCCATCCCGGCGGCCATGCTCGTGGGAATGGGGCTTCACACCTCCGTTGCCATGATAACGGACGGACGCTTCTCGGGCGCCACCCGGGGACCCTGCGTGGGGCACATCGCTCCCGAAGCCTGGGTCGGAGGTCCCATAGCCCTCGTTCAGGACGGGGACATCATCGAGATCGACCTGGAGGAGAATTCCCTGACCCTCCGCGTGCCGGAGGAAGAGCTGGAAAAGCGGAGGAAGGAACTGAAGCGCCCGGAAAGAAAACTGGGAGGAGTGCTCTCGGCCTACCGCAGGGGAGTGGGATGTGCGTCCGAGGGGGCAATATGGCTCTTCCGGGACGATGAAGAAGAGAACTGACCGGCTGACCGGAACGAGACAGCCCCCGGAAAAGACCGGGGGCTGATTTTTGCGGGCAATTCTGAAAATCTAAAAGAGATTCCCCTCGCTGTTGAAGGAAAGCTCGTACGGCTCGCCTGCCACCGTAAGGTTGGTGTGCTGCGATGCATACGGCACCAGGTTTTCCGAGATTTCGATTTCCCCGAGGTGGACCGTGTTCTTTATTCTCACCATCCTCACAGCGGTGCGGTCCATAACGTTGCTCATCTTGATGGCTGCCTGTATGGCCTGGCGGTCGTTCTTCAGCACCATGGGAAGTTTTACGCTCATGGGTACCGTTGACGTCAGCGCATTCGGATAGGTCTGCTCGAAATCAAATTTCTCGAAGGCCCTTTTCGTGGTTAGGTCCAGGATCCCGAGCCCGTTGGCATTCCCGCCGGACTTGTCGGTAACATCCAGTGCACCTACCCTTGTGATTTTCGGCCCTCCGGATGCGTAGGGGGTATGATAGCGGCCGACGATGTTCGTATCGAAGCCGGTTCCGCTGATGTCCTTCCCGATCTCGTCAAGGATGAGCACGTCGAGCTCGTCGAAAAATATTCTCGGGTAGAGACTCCACGCCTCTTTCAGCAGTTCCGGCTCCCGGGTCTCTATCATTTCCTTCCCCATCACTTCAAGCCTTGCAGTCTCGTGATAGGCGTTCTCCAGGATGGCCACGGCACAAAGGATATTTTTCTTTTCGATGGTCACCCGTGCGATGGCGGGAACCGTCTCCGCCATTTCCCCGAAGCCAAGCATGTGGGCGAAGTCGGCGCCTTTCTGCTTTCCCATGCCGATAGTGATCATCTTCATCAGTCCGCTCTCGCACGGCCCACGGAAGGCCACGTGGGGCTTCACCCTGTTGATGACCACAATGGCGTCCGCTTCGTTCGCATACTTGTCCAGGTACACCGGGCGTCCGTTGGCGGATGTACCCAGCTGGACTGTGTCCATGGTGGCCCGTATGGGGGCTCCCACAAATTCCTCCGTAACTCCCATGCCGTTGAGGATATGGATCTGTCCCTCAGCCGTGGCCCCTCCGTGGCTTCCCATGGCCGGGAAGAGGAAAGGATCTCCGCCTGCGGCCCGGATCTCTTTCACGAGGACTTTCAGCATGAGGGCGATATCGGTGATCCCCCGGCTGCCGGCGGTCACAGCAACCTTCCAGCCTGGCCGGATCTTTGCCAGGTATCCGCTTTCCTTCAGTTGCCTGGAGAGCACTTCTTCAAGGTTTCCTACACGGGGCCGGTCGAAAGTCTGGCGAACCTTCACCATCCGGGGTATGGGGATCGGGTCGAGGAGCTGGTCAATAGCCGACATCTTTTTCCCTTCCTTCGGATCAGATTTTAAGGGCGACACGGAGGCAGTCATGGCTTGTGGCCGCCATGTTGAACCCGTCCTCCCATTTTTCCAGCGGGAACTCATGGGTCACCAGCGGGTCCAGTATGACCTTTCCCGTTCCCACAAGGTGGATGGCAGTCTTCCAGTCGTAGGGGATCTGGGAAATCTCTCCCTTGACGTCGATCTCCTTGACGATGATTTTGTGGGTGTCCACGGGCGCGGTAATGCCGCCTCTGATGCCGCCGCCGGCCCAGAGGACCTTTCCGCCCTTCCGGACGATATCCAGGGATTCTGCGATGGGCTCAACGGCCCCCGAGTTCTCCAGGACGACATCCACACCGATGCCTCCCGTGAGTTCGGCGATACGCTTGCGGATGTCCTCCTTATCCACGTTGATCACTTCGTCGGCGCCCATCTTTTTGGCCATGGCGAGCCGGAAGGACGCATCCCTGTCTACGCCGCTCATGAAAATCGGGCCCGCCCCTATGGCTCTGCACACCTGCATGAGCAGGATCCCCCTCGCTCCGGGTCCGAGTATGGCCACTGATTCCCCCGCACGGACTCCCATCCTGGAGACGATGCTGTGGACAGAGCCCGCGGTCGGTTCCATGAGGACCGCAGACTTCGGGTTAACATCTTCGGGGAGGACATGAAGCTGGAACTCCGGCCACACGGTGTATTTCGCAAAGCCTCCGCCTGTTACGTAGTGGGCTCTTCCGTCCATGGGCTTGAGGGTATTGCAGATGTTGAACCGGCCTTCAAGGCAGGCCGGGCAGTGTCCGCAGTAAAACGTCACGATTTCGCACACCACCCTGTCCCCCGGTTTCACCCGGGTGACTTTGGAACCGATCTCCCTGACCTTCGCCACGATTTCATGTCCCTGGACTACCTTCCGCTCAGGGTGCAGCACCTTGGCGGCTTCTTCCCTGCTTGCTCCCCACTTGTGGATGTCGCTGCCGCAGATGCCGCAGTATTCCACCTCAAGAAGAACATCGTGGGGTGCGTAGGGATTTTCTCCGAGCCTTGGAACAGGAACTTCTTCGAGTGCAACCACTCCATCCGGATTTGTAACCAGGCCGAGCATCGTCTTTTCCATGAGTGAGACTTCCTTCCTTCTGGTTTAATTTTTTTCCCGGGCTTTCTTCCGGGAGGCCTTCCAGTGCGAATATGCGGGCGTTGACTGGATCAGGGAGAAAAGCGCCAGTGCCAGGAGCACCGCAGAAATCGGGTTTTTCAGGAAAATCATCCATGACCCCTGGCTCATGAGGAGCGACTGGTGCAGGGTCACGTCAAGCATCCTTCCGAGGATCAGCCCTACCACAAGTGGCGGCACCGGGATCTTCAGCTTGTCCATGAAGTACCCCAGGATCCCGAAGGCGAACATGAGGCCGACCTCGAAAAGGTTGTTGTTGATGGCAAAGGAGCCTATAACACAGAGCACGACGATCGCCACCGAAAGGACTCTGTTGCTGATCCTGGTGACGAAAATGCACGCCTTCGTGAACGCTATCCCCTCGGCCAGCATGAAGAAGTTCGAGAGAAGAATGGCCCAGAGAAGGGTGTAGGTCACTCCCGCATATTCGGTCATCAGCGTGGGTCCCGGCATGATGCCGTGGATCATAAGTCCTCCCAGGAGAACTGCCGTTGAGGAGCTGCCGGGAATGCCCAGGGAAATAGTGGGAATAAGGGCTCCGCCGACCACGGCGTTGTTTGCCGCCTCGGGGGCAGCGATGCCGTAAGGGCTTCCCTTTCCGAAGGACTCCTTGTCATCGGAGAACCGCTTCGCCTCATTGTAGGCGAACCAGCATGCCGTGTCGCCGCCTGTCCCCGGGATTATGCCCGTGAAAACACCTATGAGTCCGGAGCGTATGAACGTAGGGATCAGCGGCCGGATTTCCTTCCAGGGCAGCATGATCCTGTCCTTTATGGAACTGATCCGCTCCACAGCGCCTTCGTCTCTCTCGATGAGCCGTATTGCCTGGGGTATTGAGAAAAGGCCGATGAGTGCCACCGTAAAGGGGATCCCGGAAAAAAGGTTGATGTTCCCGAGGGTGAACCGCGGAATGCCCGTAATGGAATCCATGCCGACGGTGGAAAAAAGAAGCCCCATGGCGCCTGCAAGGAGCCCTTTTATGGGCGAGCCCTGTGAAAGGGAGCCTATTATGGTCATGCCGAGGACAGCCACCGCGAAGAGTTCCACGGGGCCGAACATGACCGCAATGCCCCCGAGAACCGGGGCGATCGTGAGCAGAAACAGGGTGCTTATGAGCCCCCCGACGAAGGAAGCCGTAAGGGAGATGCCGAGTGCCCTGCCGGCCTCTCCCCGCTGCGCCATGGGATATCCGTCCAGAATTGTTGCCGCTGCGGCAGGGGTGCCGGGGGTCCGGACAAGTATTGCAGCGATAGAGCCGCCGTACATGGCTCCCATGTAAATGGACGCCAGCATGCTGATGCCGGTTTCCGGGCGCATAACGAATGTTACGGGAACCAGCAGGGCTATGGCCATTGTGGCTGAAAGCCCCGGCATTGCTCCCACAACAAGTCCCAGTCCCGTGCCGGCGGCGACCGCAAGCATGTTGTACCCGGTAAAGACAGATGAGAGCCCGAGAAGAATATTATCTACGATCATGCTAAACACCAGCCTCTCTAGACTTCGAAGAACCGTTCCAGGAGTCCCATGGGAATGGGGAGCTTCAGGAACCAGACGAAGAGGAAGTAGATGAATACCGAAAAGCCGAGGCTGATGAGAATGGCCCTGACGAATCCGGCAGCCTTGAGATACAGGTATGAAACGACCATGAAAAGAGGCGTGGCGATAAAGTACCCGATGCGGGGAATAAGGTAAATGTACACTGCTATGGAAAGGGTGAACAGGATCACTCTCGGCACGTGGACTTTCTGCCGGGCGGAAGTGTCCCCGGCCGGCTCCCCTGTCCCGTTTTTCACATCCCTTACCGACTGCAGCACCATTGCCCCCGAGAGGAGAAAAATCAGTCCCGCGACTATCTGGGGAAAAAGGGCCGCGCTGGAAGGCATGGTGGATCCTTTGAAATAGAAGTAGGCTCCGATAGTAACGGTAAAAGCGGCAAAGAGGGAATGCTTCAGTACGTGTTCCAAATCAGTTACCTCCTGTGGCTTTTTTCCCTGCCCGGGTATTGCTTCGAGCCGGGGGAGAAGAAAAGGGGCGGTTCCGGCGGGATGCCGTGAGTGCCCCTTGTGGCGACCGTAGCTGTTTGGAAAAAGGCGCCGCGGCAATCAGCGCGGCGCCTCCGAATCGGCGAAGAAAAACTACTTCTTCTGATACTGGTCTTTGACTTCCTCCCATATCCCTTTGAATATGGTTTCCTGTTCTTCGAGCATCGCCTTGTATTCGTCCCCGAACTTCATGTCGATTATAGAAGCCCGGTCGTTGCATGCCTTCACGAATTCAGGCATCTCTGCCATTTTCCTGAATGCCTCAACGAGGGCTATTCTGGCCTCCCCGGGAATTCCCTTCGGTGCGCTGTAGCCCCGTGAAGAACCGGATACGACATTATGCCCAAGCTCTTTAAGAGTAGGAACATCGGGAAGCAGTTCGTAGCGTTCTTCTGCGAAAAGGGCGAGGGGAACGAGGTTCCCTGCCTTTATCTGGGGATAGGTGATTCCCAGGTTGTTGAAGCTCGCATCTATTTTTCCGCCCATTGCCGCCTGCCAGGAGGGACCGTCTCCCTCAAAGGGTATCATCTGGAATTTCAGGCCGGTGGCTTTTTCAACGATAAGGGTTGTGAAGAAGTCATCTCCGCCCACACCGGAATTCCCGACGGTAATTTTTCCGGGGTTGTCCTTGACGGCCTGGAGAAAATCCTGCACGGTCTTGTAGGGGCTGTCCTTCCCCACCACGATGATACCGGGGTCAGTAACGACATTCGCAAGCGGTTCAAGTTCTGAAATATTGTAGGTGATCTCAGGGTTCATGATGTAGTTCGTCTGAAGCATGGGCGTGTTGGTGATGCTGATCGTGTAGCCGTCTTTTTTCGAGGTCTTTGCAAGCTGGGTCCATGCGATGGCTCCAGTTGCTCCGGGAATGTACTGGTTAATGAATGACTGTCCGATGACTTTCTCAAGGTACGGCTGGGTCAGCTGCGCGAGGGTGTCGCTTCCGCCGCCCGGCTTGAATCCCTGAAGAACGGTGATCTGCTTTGCCGGGTACGCGGCGAAAGCCGCACCTCCGACCATAACACAGGCAAGAACCACGAGAACCCCCATAACCCATTTCGATTTTCTCATATGCCATTTTCCTCCTTAGAAAGAGTTTTATGGATATTGCGGATCATTGAAGCCGATTGGAATCTTCCCTGTTTGAGCTTGATTCGGGTGTCTTTTGGTTTTTGAAGTCTACAGACT
>JAAYJB010000115.1 GCA_012523155.1 Synergistaceae bacterium
GCGACCAGTTCGTCGTAGGTCATATACCCGCTGTCTTTCTTGAAGAAGCCGGTTTTCGGCTTCGCTGTCTCCCGCAGCAGCGTCTCGCAGGCCACCCGGATCGCATTGCCCGTCATGACCTGGGACCGGGAACCGCCCGCAGGTCCTGAATTGGGGCATTTCGCCGTGTGCGGCCAGGTAAACCGGAGCTTGTCAGGGGCGATCCCCAGGGGACGAAGGGCCTCGTGGGCCGTGCCTATGGCGCCCATATCGGCGCCCTGTCCGTGGTCCTCCCATGCCGAGCAGACCGTTATCGTCCCGTCGGGGTTCATGTCGACCCGTGCCTCCGAGCTGTCTGGGCCGTCGAGCCCGCATCCGTACACCCCAACCGAGAGGCCCACGCCTTTCTTGTAGCGGGTCGTTGACCCTTCGGCAGCCCTTTTCTTCGCCTGTTCAAACTTCGGGCGAAGCGCCTCGAGCATTTTCGGAAGGGAGTAGGACTCGGGAGCCTGTCCCGTGGGTGAGGTACTTCCGGGCCGGTAGGCGTTCTTCAGCCGGATCTCCAGGGGATCCATGCCGAGTTTTTCCGCCAGCTCGTCCATAAGGACCTCGGATGAGAAGAGAGACTGGGGGGAACCGTAAGCCCTGAAGGCCGAGCCCCATGCATGGTTGGTGCAGACTGTCCGTCCTTCGCCCATGATATTGGGGATATTGTAGCCCGCGCCCATGAACTGGGTCCCCCTGAGGGTGACGAGATCGCCGAACTCGGAATACGGGCCGTGGTCGACGGAAAAGTCCGTCTCCATGGCAAGGAGCTTGCCCTCTTTGTCTGCCGCGAACTTCATGTTCATGAAGAAGGGGGAGCGTTTCCCTGTATACTGCTGCTGCTGTTTCCACGTGTATTTCAGCGCCACAGGACGACCAGTGGCGAGCGCTGCGGCGCCCACGAGGGCCTCCATCGTCGGGCTGAACTTGTAGCCGAAGGTGCCTCCGGCGGGATTCGTGACAAGGACCAGCTTTTCCGGCTCCACGCCGAGTCCCGGTGCGATCATGGCAAGGTGGAGATGGACTCCTATGGACTTGGAATGGATGACCAGCCGTCCTTCGTGATCGATGTAGGCGAACCCCACGTCCGGCTCGACGGGCATGTGGGGCTGCCGTCCCACGTAGAAGTCGTCCTCGACTGTCACCACGTCGGAACGGGCGAAGATGGGGGCTGTATCCTCGCCCTTCTTTATCTTCTGGGTGTAATAGATGTTGGGAGTACCGGGGTGGATTTCGATGGCGTCCTCCGCCATTGCCTCCGGGGCGCTCATGTAGGCGGGAAGGATCTCGAGGTCCAGCTTCACCTTTTCAGCTGCTGCCGTCGCATTTTTATAGGTGTCCGCGCATACGATCGCCACGGCGTCGCCGTACTGGAAAATCTTTTCATCGCACAGGATCGGGCGATCCCAACCGTCTCCCTTGTTAGTGGGGAAGGTGATGAGACCAGTGATCCGGTTTCTTCCCTTGATATCCTTTGAGGTGACGATCTTGTAGACTCCGGGCATTTTCTCCGCCTCGGAAGTATCGATCC
>JAAYJB010000116.1 GCA_012523155.1 Synergistaceae bacterium
CGGCGGCGGATTCCGTTTCCCGGCGGGGGAGTGCGAGGAGTGCAAGACGGTGATCCTCGAAGTCCTTCCGCTCAACAGTACGCCTTTCCCACAGAATGCGCCCTTCTTCGGCGAGTGCGTGAAGTTCGGGCACTACGGAAGGAGAGACAAGCGTCACGTCGGCTCCTCCTTCCAGGAGAGTCCGTATCTTCCGCAGCGCCACCTGACCTCCCCCGGCCACCAGGATCGGCCCTGCAGAGGGGGAAAGGCAAACCATGAGGGAGAAATTTTCTTTTTCCCCTTTACTCATCATCCGGGTCCTCCATTTCACCTGCCAGTATCTTCCAGAGCCTTCGTGCGTGGGGATCGGATTCGGAGAAAGCAGGTGAGAGCAGTGCTTTTACAATGCTCCATCCCATCCGGCGAAGATGGTCCGCATCGGCGCCCGTTTTTCGGGCTGTCCGGTTCGCACGGTCGGCCACGATCCGTTCAGCCCGCAGAAGAACCAGACGCTTGTAGGTCTCGGCGGAGAGGGCCGTGAGTTCGGCACAGATGGACTGTGCGGCATCCACTGCCTCTGATTCAAGTTTCCGGAGTTTTTTTCTGTATTCTGCTGTTACTTCCCCGGCTGTTTCCGCAAGGTCGTCAATTGAAAGAAGAAACGCCTGGGAGCTATTGTCCCTTTCGACCTGGGGCGGAGATCCGAGGTCGAAGATATACTGGTTTTTCTCTGCGCAGCACGCCTGGAAAACGGGATACGGAGCCCCTGTGCAAAAGAAAAGAGCATCGAATTTCCCTGCCTTGCCCATCCATTCTTCCCACGGCAGGACGGGAGAACCAAACTGTTCAGCGAGCATCCTGCAACGGCCCCCGGAACGGTTCGTCACCGAAAAAGCGACCCCCAGCCCTGACAGGATACGGGCTGTCTCCGTTCCCATCTCGCCGGCACCTATTATCAGGGCCCGGATATCTGGAAACAGCTCATGGGTTCTCAACCTTTCCGCCATGAGCCATGGGACCGACGGTTCTCTTCCGGGGTGATAGCACGTTCTCAGGAGCTTCGCCATGCGAAAGGCTCCCTGGAACATTCTGTGGAGCCAGGCGCCGCAGAGGTCAGCCGCACCGCCGTAGCTGTCGCGGATCTGGCCGACTATGGATGATTCGCCGCAGGCCATGCTCTCCAGGCCGAGGAGGACGCGCAGAAGATGAAGGACCGCCTCTTCCCCGGAAAAGACCCGTGCGTGGGGATCCGCGAGTACTTTCGGGACGGTTCCTCCCGGCGGAAGGCGCAGATACAGCTCCGTTCTGTTGCATGTTGCCACCGGCACAGCCTCAAGGATAATTCCCCGTTCCTTCAGTCCCGGAAGGGCGGTCCACATTCCCTTCGCGGCATCTCTCTCAGCGGTGGAGGCAATTGAATAATCCAGGCTCAGGCAGCGAAGTTCTTTCATGTTTTGCGGCACCCCTCCCTGTCCGCCCGTTCTGTCCGGTATCCCCGCCGGTCAAGGAGCACATTCCCTTCCTGCTCGACAGATGATCCCGGAAGGAGGATGAGCGTCCTCATATCGACCCTGCCGGCATCCAGTTCAGAGAGGGGTATCCGCAGGACCGAAGCGCCCGGCCGTCCTGCGTCCCTGACAAGGCAGGCTACACTGTACCCGCGGGAAGAAAAGATCGTTCGGACCTCGGCCAGTTTTTCTCCGAGCCCCCGCTTCACGGGATTGTAAAGAGCGGCCGTCAGCCCGGAGAGGGCTGCCCCTTCGAGGCCCCGCCTGACGTTTTCCCACGGCTGCAGGTAGTCGGACAGGGAGAGCAGGACAAGACCATTGACGTAAGGAGCTCCGACCATGATCCCGGCGGCCTGCGCGGCAGTGATGCCCGGCACCGGCTCGGCGGGCACTCTGCCCCGCGCTTTCCTGAGGGCGAGCCCTGCCAGGCCGAAGAGAACGGGGTCTCCACCCGAGAGGAGCACCACCTTATTGCCCTGTTCCGCCAGGAATATGGCCCTGTCCACCCGTTTTTCCTCCTCGCCCATGACGTACGACTCCACGGTTTTCCCCTCCAGCCATTCCGGGGGAAGAAGCTCGACGTAGAGACGGTATCCGATCACCGCATCAGCTTCCTCCAGCACCCGCCGTCCCTGGAGCGTGAGGTAGTCACCGTTTCCGGGGCCCGTTCCCAGGATCGAGAGTTTTCCTCCGGCATGTCGCGAGAGAAGAGCGAGTGCTGCAGTGGCACCGTCCTGGGAGATCCTCGGCCCCAGGAGCGTTCCGGCTGAAGCGGCGCATGGTTCTGCTGCCCCCGGGAGTCCGAAATGACGGGATGCGGCGGAAGGAGTGAAATCGGAACCGAGGGAGAGGAGAGTCTCCCTGTCGACGCAGCACAGGGGGACGCCAAGCTCTGCGGCCAGGGTCCTGAGCCCCGGTTCATCCTGCTTCTCGGGGATGGTGCGGATCTCGGCGAGGCTTTCGGGCAGCAGATCCTGCTCTTCAAGGGCACGGAAAAGTACCGTGCGAAGCGTTTCCGGAGGGATTCCCTTTCTGCAGCCCATTCCCGCAGCGATGCACCTGGGGATGAGCCGGACCTGCCCGGGAGCCTGGGAAAAGCGGTGCGGCGAGATGATCACCGCGGCGGCGTCCCGGAAGTCTGTCCGGGAATATTCATCCGGCAGCGGGGGAAAAGAGTCCGGAATATCGCTCCACCACAGAAGGGATCCCTGTTCGAGGAGCCTTCTGTTCACCGAGGGAAGGCTGTCCCTGCCGAGGAGCGTCCAGTTCCGCCTGGAGGCCAGCAGATCCGGAGCAGTGAGACCGGCACGGTCGCTGCTGGTGGTCAGAAGGACCTCGGCGCCGAGGCGTTTTGCGAGCAGTTCAGCCAGATCCCTCCCTCCTCCGAGATGGCAGCCCGTCACGGGAAGGATCATCCCGCCGTCCTCTGTGACCACTATGACCGCAGGGTCCTCCGCCTTGTCCCTGAGGTGCGGAGCCGATGCCCGCACGGCTATTCCGAGGGAGGAAAGGAATACAAGGGCGTCGGATTCACCCCATAGTTTCGATACTGTCTTTGACAGGGAACCCGGCGCTACCCTGACGACAGTTTCGTCGGTCGTAAGCGCCAGTTTTCGCGCAGTCCGCTCCCCGGGAGCCGAGAAGCAGAGGATCGCCGTCCTCATGAAAGGCTCTCCCTGTACCCGTGCCCGAATGACGGTGAATAGAGCAGGCTTCTGGCAGAATGATCCGCGAGGCACTGCCCTGCGATAATGAGCGCGTGGCGGGTTATACCGTGCTCCGCCATAAGCGCGGGCAGTTCTGACAGGGGGGCCGTGAGGATCATCTCGTCCTCCCAGGATGCACGGTAGACGCAGGCGGACGGGGTATCCGGTGATATCCCTCCTGCTGTAAGGTCTGAAATAACTTCAGATGCCTGGTCGGCGCTCAGGAAAATCACCATTGTGGTCCCTGCCGCCGCGAGAAGCTTCAGGTCCTCCCGTGGAGGGACCGGAGTCCGGCCGGATCTCCGGGTGCAGATCACTGTCTGGTTGCCGCCGGGTACAGTGTACTGGATCCCCATGGCCGCAGCGGCCGCCTGAAGGCTGCTGACCCCCGGAATAAACCTGACGGAACAGCCGAGTTCCTCAAGCATCCTCTTCTGTTCGGCGACCGCACCGAAGAGACTCGGGTCGCCGGTATGGAGCCGAACAACGTTTTTTCCCCTCCCGGCTGCTTCCGCCATGAGCGTTACCTGCTCCTCAAGGGAGAGCCCCGAAGAATCCTCCTTTTCACAACATGGCCGGCAGAAGGCGAGAATTTCCCTGTTCACCAGGCTGCCCGCGTACAGCACGAGATCCGCCTCCTCGAGGGCTTTTTTCCCCTTGAGTGTCAGCAGTTCGGGATCTCCCGGGCCTGCACCGGCGAAGAGAATGATTCTTTCAGCTCGTTCCATGGATCGTACCGTCCTTGTCTGTATTCTTGTCCCCGTAAATGAGAAACACCGGGTTTGCCGCAGAGAGCATCCAGGATTCCCCCGCTCCGACAGCCGAGGAAGCGTTCACATGCATCAGACATGGAACGGCTCCGAGCCCTTTCAGGGTATGCCATGCCCTGTCCGCTGTAGAGGGCATATTCGCCGTAACGAGAAGGCGTCCACCCGGAAGAAGTTTCCGCCATGAAGAGCGGATGATCTGCTCCGCTGAACCTCCGTGTCCGCCCACAACAGCCCTGCTGCATGACGGGAGTGAAGCGAGCGCTTCGGGAGCTTCCCCCTCAACAATGCGTGCTGAGGAACCGGCTCCGGCCCTGTGGATGTTCCGTTCGACAACAGCAGCTGCTTCCGGCAACCGTTCCACGGCGTATACAATGCCTTTTCCGGCCCTTCTTGCCAGTTCGACAGTTATTCCTCCCGATCCTGCCCCGACCTCAAGAACAGTCTGGCCGTCCAGGGGATAGAGCAGTGATACTGCCAGGGCCCGGCATGCTGCCTTTGAGAGGGGAACTCCCGGAGTCCTGTCGAACCATTCGTCCGGGAGCACTCCGAGTGCGGACGGAGGAAGAGGCCCCGCCTCAAGAAGAAGCAGGGCGAGTCCCTCTGAAGAAGATCCACGGCTGAGGTCCGAGAGCGATGACCTGATGATCCGCTCGTCATGGTAGCCCAGCCTCTCCGCGAGAACGGCTTCCCTGTCGGGAAATCCTGCGCCGCAAAGGTATTTGGCCACTTTCGGGCCGGTATTCTTCGAGTCGAGGAAGAACAGTGTCCTGCAGTCCCCCCTGATGAATCTGCAGGCATCTTCCAGAGGTCGTCCATGCAGGCTTGCTATCTCTGTCCCGTTCCACTGGATACCCAATTTGGCGAAGAGAAGCTGAAAACTGCTCACTCCCGGGATTACCTCGTACTCGTCAGGGGAGAAGCGGGCCGTGATTTTGCCGAGCAGGCTGAAAAGGCACGGGTCACCTGAAAGCAGCAGGACCGTCTTTCCGCAGTGCCGTTTTTCCGCCAGTACGTCGAGAAAACTGTCGAGTTCTCCCTCCATGGGGAGAAGAATTTTCCCCGAACCGTTGAAGGGGACGAGATGCCGGGGAGCTCCTGCAAGGATTTCTGCACCGGCGATCGCATCTTTTGCAGCCGGCACAAGGAAGCCGTCACTTCCTGGACCTATTCCGACGACGGTAATTCTGTCCATGTCCGGATCTCCTTTCCCGCTGCAGGAAAACTTCCGAGGACTTCACCCTCCAGGGAGAGCACACCGACTCCGAGAGGAACAGTCCCTCCAAGGAGGAGAGAACACCGCATGTGGGTCCGCTCTGCCACGAGGGAAAAAACGGAGGAGAGGTTCCATTTCCTGAGGAGAAGAACGGCCTCTTCTGCGAGGGGGAGGGAAAGTATCTCCCGGATCTGTTCCTTCGTTGCTCCTTCTGCGCCGGCACATGCTGCAAGTGTTTCGAGACGCGCGTCGCCAAACTCGCAGTTTGTGTTGAAAAGTCCTGCAGCCACTTTAGCCCACTTGCCCACATGACCGTAGAGGAATACTTCAGCTGCTCCCGCCGAGACACATGACGTGAGCGCATGCCCCACGTGGTCGCCTATCCGTACGACCAGTTCACCGGGAACCTGGAATCGCTCCCGCAGGCATTGTTCTCCCACGTATCCCGGCACGAGAAAAACCGCCCCGGGCCGTGAAGAATCGAAAGCTACCGCTGACGAGATGTAGAGGTCTATAGAGGACAGGTACGCCGCGGTGGACTTGGGCTCAACAATGCCAGTGGTTCCCAGAATAGAGATGCCTCCTTCAATGCCGAGCCTCGGATTCCACGTGTTTTTCGCCCTTTTTTCCCCTTCCGGCGCTGAAATAGTGATCTCCACACCCTGGCCGGGGGGCATAACGGACCCGACTTCCGTCTCGATCATTCTCCTCGGACCTGGATTGATCGCCCATTCACCGGGCTGGACGGGAAGTCCCTTTCGGGTTATGCGCCCTATCCCCGGCCCCCCGGAAATGCGTACGCCGGAGTTTTCGATCCTCCGTGCCCGGGCAAAGATCAGCATGCCGTCCGTTCCATCAGGGTCGTCGCCTGAATCCTTCCGCACGGCACATCGGGCCGTTGCTCCGGAAAAGGAGCATTCCTCAAGCGGAAGGGTGATGCCCTGTCCTCCGGGGAGGGTTATGGAAACGGATGAAACGATTTCCCGGGAAAAGAGCATCATGGCCGCCCCTTTGGCAGCCGCAGCCGCACAGCTCCCGGTGGTGTATCCCCGTCTCATGCCGCCGATGTATCCAAGAGAATCGAACACGGGGGAGCCCATGTGCCTTACCCCTTCACTGCAAGCCGTATGACGGCGTTGATTATAGCTGTGGCCGCAGCGCTCCCCCCCCTGGGCCCCTCATGGGTGATCCAGGGACAGTCAAGCTTTGTCAGTTCGTCGTGGGATTCCGCGGCACCGACGAAGCCCACGGGAATTCCCGCTACAAGGGCAGGAATGCACAGACCTTTTTCCACCATGTCGCACACCTCGAAGAGTGCAGTGGGAGCGTTCCCGATGGCAACAACCGCACCGTCAAGCAGGGGAAGGGCCTTCCTCATGGCCGCCCTTGCCCGGGTCGTGTGCCTTCGCTTTGCTTCTTCCGCCACGTCGGCATCGTTCAGGAAACAGAGGACGGGACTTCCGGTCCGTTCCGCGGCTGACCGGCGGATTCCCGACCGTACCATTTCCACGTCGGTAATGATGGGGGCTCCCCTTCGGATGGCCTCTATACCTGATTCCACCGCACCCGGAGAAAACAGGAACGTCTTTGCCCATTCCACGTCCGTTGTGGCGTGGGCGATGCGCAAAACGACCTCTCTTTCCTCAGCGGTTCCGCTGTAGTCTCCCATGAGGCTTTCAAGTATCCTGAAACTTTTCTTTTCGATCTCTTCTGGTGAAAGAAAACGGTCCGGTTTTTCCGTTCTGTTATCCATGAAACCTCCTCAAAAAAGGGCGGACCCCTGCGAAAAGGGGCCCGCCCTTTGATCCTGATGAAAAACCGGAGATCTTCAGGGAAGCCGACCTGAACCCTCGCAGGCGTCAAACCGAATATTCCATCAAGGGTTTTCTGGCTTCCCTCATCCTTGCCCGCCCCTTCCCGGGTTTTTCCCGGTGGTTTAGCGGACTCGTCAGGTACACAGCGGCGGGACCGCGCCGGAATCTCACCGGCCTTCCCCCTGGATTGGAATTCTGTACGAAATTACCTCAATCCTAAGCTCTTGGGCCGCTTGTGTCAATCATGTTCCGGTCTGTTGTTGCGGTCTGCTTGTGACAGTCTGCTGCCTCCGCCGTCACTTCAAATCCTCCACGGGTCGCTGTACCGTGAACTTTTTTGAAAAAATGCGATTTATAATGATGAGAAATAAGGTATAATATGCATTGTATATCGACTATCTTGGGAGGGTGCCATGCAGCTGAAGCAGAAATACAAGACAAAATCAGGTTTTGTGTATGAACTGATGCGGGAGAAGATCGTCTCCGGTGAATGGCCACAGGGGATGAACATTATTGTCGCCACCATCGCAAAGGAGATCGGAGTCTCGGCGATCCCGGTTCGGGAAGCCATGAAGCTTCTCGAATCCGAAGGCCTGGTGGTCCTGGAGCCTCACAAGGGGGCCAGGGTGACCGAGTTCGACACGGAAAAAATCATGGAAGTCATGTCTATCCGCGGGGTCCTTGAGGGCTATGCCGCTAACGTGGCCCTGCCTTTCCTTGACCGGGAAGCATTTGCGGACCTTCACCGCAGGGTGGAGGAGATGGACAGCTTCGTAAAGGCCGGAGAATGCGACCGGTTCATAGCGGCAAACAAGGAATTTCACAGGACGATCTATGCAAAAGGTCCTTTCCCCCTCCTGAACGAGATGATTTTCAAGCTCTGGGACGGCGGTGGGTTCTCCCGAATAGTTTTCGCGTTCCGTCCCGAGAGGATAAAGACAGCACACGAAGATCATATTGCCATCCTCAGGGCCCTTGAGGCGAACAACGGGGATGAAGCGGAGCGACTCATCCGGCAGCACAAACTCGGCCTGGCGAAAGTTCTGTGCGATATGGGGAAGAAGGGGACTTCTCCCCGCTGATCAGCGGGGAAGGACCCTCTCTTCCGTCCAGCGGTTCCTGAGTCCCGCGGCCCGCTGCCTTTCTTTTTTCGACATCTTTTCCCAGGCCTCTTCCTTCAGTTCTTCCGCGTCTACAATATCTCTTCCATCAGCCATATCGAGGTAAGCCCATGCGGCGGGCAGATCCTGTTCCACTCCGCTGCCTGAGAGATAAAGAGACCCGAGGACGAACCACCCGAATTCGTTCCCCTGTTCCGCAGCTCTCCGGGCCCACCCCTCGGCTGAATCTGCGTCCGCTTCAACACCATCCCCTTTAAGGTACATGAAGGCCAGGAGTCCCTGGGCGAGGGATTCTTCCTGCTCTGCAGCGTCGAGGGCCAGGAGACGGGCCTTCTCGAGATCTTCATCGGCTGCGACACCCTCGTAGTGCATCCAGGCGAGGGCAGCCTTTCCGTGGGAACTGTTCTCAGCCGCGGCTTCTTCAGCCAGTTTGAAGGCCTTTTCATCATCCTCGTCCATTCCCTCGCCGAAGTAATAAAGAAGGGCCAGAAGGCCCATGCCGTCGGGGTCATCCCCTTCCGCAGCTTTTTCCGCCCATTTTGCGCACTCGTCCAGATCCCGTTCTATACCCCACAATTCTCCGTCGTAAAGCAGGCGGGCAAGGAGCCCCTGCAGCTCAGGATCGGCTTCAGGCAACGAAGAGACTTCCCTCAGGAGATCGATTCCCTGGTCAGGATCCGTGAAGCCGTCCTCGAAGATCCTGATCAGTCCGAGGAGTGTTTTCGCTTCGGTGTTTCCTCCGTCGGATCCTTTCTTTAGCCATTCCACAGCTTTGCCAGTGTCCTTGGGGAAACCGTCCCCGTCGTAGTACATGGCGCCCACGGCCGCCTGGGCCTGAGGATCTCCCTTCTGGGCAAGTTCCAGGAGTTCATCGGCTTCAAAATCTGTCTCTCCCGGGGTATCTGCCAGCGGGAGGGACGGTGCCGGAAGGGGAGGCTGGTTTTTTCCCAGGATCGGCCCCTGCCCGGAGACCAGGGGAGAAATCCCCGCCCTGCGGAGAAAGGCCACGATGCGGTCCGCCGGAAGGGACGCGTTGACGAAGGCTCCCTCGTCTTCCTCGGTGTAGCCCCAGGTGTTGATGCCTACCACCTCGCCGCGGCTGTTCACCAGGGGTCCTCCGCTGTTTCCGGCGGCAATGGCCGCAGTGTGGATGATATTCCTGTTTCCCTTCTTTTCCACGACGGCGCTGACGGTGCCCTCAGTGTAGACAACCGGCGGGGCCGTTTTCAGCTCGCCGTTCAGAATTTCTTCAATGCTCTGGTCGAACTGGGTGACGAGCAGGGGGAAACCCCAGGAACTCACCCTGTCCATCCTGTTCACCCTTGCGGAGAAGCCGAGGGTGGGGAGGGAGGTCATGGAGGAGAAGCGGAGCAGGGCGAAATCATTTTCTCCCGGTTCCCCGCCGTGTTCCATCCGGACGAGCGTCGCCCTCTCCGGTTTCAGAAAGGGATTTACAAGGATGATCGTCCCCTTGCCCTCCACTACGTGGGCGTTGGTTATCACGCAGCCGTCGGCGACCACGAAGCCGGTACCCATGCTGGCGGAATCGCCGTGGTCGACCAGGACGTAGACCACTGCTTTCTCCATGAGGGAGGCGATGTCTCTCCGGCGCTCCTCGATGAGCTCGAGAATGTCCATGTTTTCCTGCTGGGCGGCTGATCCGGGAAGGGGTGCAGGAAAAAGAAAAAAGGCTGCGGCGAGAATGAGAACGGAGACAAGAAACCGTCTCCCCGGTCGGTCGTTCGCTGGCATGGTGATTCCTCCCTGGCAGTGTGGTATTGAGCTCATGGTATTCCCGCCGGAGGACGATGTCAATTCTTTCCAGATGGCTGCCGGTGGTATATAGTATTCGTGATGGTTCAAAAAACCCGACTTTTCCAAAAGGGGCGATGGATGATGTCCACAAGGAAAATGAAAATCTGCCTTACCGTGCTCGGACTGTTTTTCGCTGCTGCTGCGGCCGCTGCCGCCTCCGCCGAGGTGGATCCCGTACTTGTCAGGATCACGGGATCATCCGTGAACATTCGCGCCGAGGGATCGAGAACCGGAACGGTCATCGGCCGCTTTGCCGGAGGGGAGACCGCCGTGGTGCTCAGGGAGGAACAGACTGGAGATACCTATCCCTGGTCTATGGTTATCGCCAGGGTTCCATGGCCGGACGGTCCCGTGGTGGAGGGGTGGGTCTACGGACAGTACGTGGAGCCCCTTCCCCAGGGAGAGTGGTCGGGGAATGTCTCCGGAGCCCAGGGGCTTGCCTTCGACGCTTTTTACCTGGCAACCCAGGAGCAGTTCGGCAGCACCCCGGAGCAGGCAGTGCGGAAGCTCGGAAAACCTCTGTCCCGGAATGACCGGGAGGTTCCCGGGCGGCACGACCCGTCCTACATGGTGACATTCACCGAGCTGTCCTATCCGAACCTTGAACTCCGGTTTTTCTCCACAAAGGACAATCGTGCCCTCATAGGGGCCAGGGTGACGGGCGGGGACCATGTCCTCGGAAAGGCCGTCAGGATGGACGCCCCGGGCCGGCAGGTCTTCCTGGAGCTTGGGCTGCCCCAGTTTCAGGATGGATCGGTTTTCGGCTGGTCCGACGAGGCGGGGTATGCTGAGCTGCAGGTGACTTTTTCAGGCGGTAAGGTGCTCCTGGTGGATTTTTCGGTTGAACCCGACTGATTCGACTGCGGCTCTTTCTTCGGAGGGGCCGCTTTTTTCTTTTCCCGCCGGTGCTCCCGGTCCGAACTTTACCTCGGAGGTGTTCCCCATGAAACGACCTGCACTGCTCCTTCCCGTACTTTTTGCCTTTCTCCTTGCATTCATGGCAGGGATCCTCCCGGCATTCGCCGCGGAGGAAAAGAACGACCAGTGGTCGAAAATCAACCCCATCGGCCGGCCGCCGGTCCAGCCTTCCGAGACCTACCACCTTCTCGAGTCGAGGCTCCGGAACGTGCTGGCCGGGGACCTGGACGGCATGGAGTTTTTCCGCTCCCTCGGCCGGGACGGCATGACCATGAGAGACGTGATGGCCTTCAAGGAGGAGTTCATCCGCCTGCGGGGTGAAGAGCTGCGGAAGACGGGGGCCCTCTCCCCGGCGGACGCCCTTCCCGGAGCCCTCGAAGCATGGGAGCGGTCCTTCGGGGAAGCGGAACGGTCCCTCATGGATGTACGGCGGAAGGGGGTCGAGCACGCCTTCGCCGAGGGTGTCCGGCGCTACAGGGACGCCCATCCCGATTTTCCCTATCTCATCCGCATGGATGCCGGCGCGTCGTCCCGTGAATCCTACGGAGAGCTCCGGTTCGAGGGGGACATCGATATCTCCACACTGGCGGCCCAGGCGGAGAACGCCGCCGCCCTCAGGGATTTCATCTCTTCCGCCATCCGGGAGAGCTTCAGCCTGGACATGACGGCTTTGGACGCCCTCGTGACAGCCCACCGGCAGGCCACCCTGGACGTGTACATCACCCAGCCCGCCGCGGACTGGGCGGAGACGGACTCCCTCAAAAGAGGACGACTGCAGGAGATCGTACTGGAAAACGGGGAGGTGGGCTACCGGGATGTCACCGACCCGGTGGAGCGGGTCTTCATCTTCGCCAATCTGAAGAACAACCTCCGGATGAGGGGCGGCGCCCCGGACGACCTTGCCCGGCTCATGGACGAGCCTCCCGACAGGATGACCTCGGACATGGAACCGGCGGTAAGCCTGGAGATGCTCCGCCACATGACCACCGACGCTCTGCAGGCCCGGCTCGCCTACCACGAGAAGATCCTCAAGCTGGCGAAATACGCGGACCGGAGCGCCGCCATCGCCAAAGGCCCCCTCGGCGATATGGCCCTGGCGGCCTGGGCACGGCAGGTGACCCTTGTGAAGCAGAACAGGGGGTTGGACGGCGGGCAGAGGCTGAAGCGCATCCTGGAGATCAGCGAACCGCTCCTCGGGGATCCCCGGGACTTCGCCGGCCTCGACCGGGCGATCCTCTCCCTCGGGGAGCGGGCTTCCGCCCTGATCCGGGACAACGTGTCGAAGGGTATCGACGCCCGGCTGAAGCTCATCGACGATGCCCGGACCCCCGCGGAAAAGGACGGGGAGCGGAGGAAACTGCTCTCGGAGCTCGAAGAGACCTTCAAAGCCTATGTGGAGAAGGGAGTGGACTTCCCCCCGAAGGCCCACGAGACCATGATCGCCCTCGCCGACGCCCTGAAGGTGACGGTGCTCAACATTCCGGCGTCGGAGCTTGAGCGGATGAAGCGCTACCTGGACCTGGCCGCGGAAAAGCCCGGTTCCCTCGACCTGGCCGTCGGCATGGCATGGCACCTCTTCGAGGGAGCCTACACCACCGCCGACGGGGCCATCGACGCCTTCAACAACTGGATCGACTTTCTCGACAACCACACGGTGGCCCGTCTCCGGGCCATGAACCCGGAAGTGTTTCTCCCCGGCCCCGGGGGAAAGACCAGGGCGGTAACCATCCCCATCGGCAGGATCAACGACCGGCTCAACGCGTCCATCCTGGGCGCCGTGGGGAACTCCCTTCCCTTCAAGGCCGTCAACCTGGGCCAGGAGCTCTACGCCTACGTGAGCGGCTTCCGGGAGGGGAAGGACATGTCCGAATCGGTGTCCAACGTGGCAACCCAGCTCTTCCGGTCCCGGGTTCCGGGAGGAGATATCGTTGAAGCAGTGGTCATGGAGAACTACACCAGGGCGGCCATCGGCGTGGTCTACCTTCTCTTCCCGACGCTCGCCGTCCCCGAGGCCCTCTACGGCATGGGAACCGCCGCCGCCGAGTGGTACGTGGGCACGTGGCAGCAGTGGCAGTACGACGAAATGGTGGATGAACTGTACGAGGGAACAGCCTTCGAGCCGACACGGGAGGGGACGTGGAGGGTGAACTCCATAACGTACCGTATTCCCGGCGGAGGAGCGGTCACTGTGAGTCGGGACGAGGCCTTCACCCTGCCGGAACTGGTGCCGAAGATCTCCAACATCCTGGTTCCCCAGGTGAGGACCCACCCGTCCATCGCCATGTACCACGAACTCCTGGCGAGGAAGGAGCTCTCCGACGGGCAGAGCGGCATCCCCGTCTGGCCCCGGAGATACCTGAACCTCAGCCTGTACGGGGAGCGGCTGTATGAGAAGTACGTCTCGGAGGTGAAAACGGTGACCCGGCAGTACTTCGCCGACGTCATCGCCGAGCTGGAAAAGCGGAAGGCCTTCGACCAGGGAACGAACGAAAAGAAACTGCTGGAGATCGGAGAGGAACTGGGCTGCGGCGCCTCCCTTCTCGAAAAGACCGGAAGCGGGCGGGAAGCCCAGGAAGGGGTTATCGCGGGCTGGGAGGAGTGGCTGAAGGTCCATGGCGCCCTTATGGAATTCCGGGAGCGGTGGAGCGCCTTTTTCATCCTGGTGAGGAAGCCCTCCTGCTCTCCCGAATCGATCCGGATCGTCCTCGAAGAGGACCGGAAAGACCTCGAGGAGGCGAAAAAGGCCCTCCGGGAGGCGGCCGTTGCCGTGGAGGAGATCGTCGGCCGGAACGGGGCTGATGAAAAGACCCTGCAGCCCGCCGTTCGTACCAGGGCGGGGGCCCTGATCTACCCCTCCGGTACTCCGGAGCGGCGCCGGATGATCAGCGAATACAGGGAATATCTCGAATCCCTCCGCAGCAGGCAGACCCCTCCCGGCGTGCGGATTTCAGGTCCGGACACCGTGGGCGAGGGGATGGAAACGATTTTTACGGTCGTCCTGGACAGGGAGCTCAAGTCGGCGCGGTACGACTGGAAGTTCGCCTCCGGGGGCGACGGTGAGTTCCTGGAGGGGGGCACAACGTCCCGCATCCTGTGGTCTCCCTCGTCCCCGGGAAAGAAAGTCCTGGAAGTGCATGTCCTCGCCGATCTTCCCGGAGCCGACTGGGTACGGGCCATTCACCCGGTGACCGTCCTCTCCGCAGCCGAGACCCCCCGTCCCCGGTTGCGGCTGACATGCCCCGTGGATTCCTTCCGGGCGGGCGAAATTGTTCCTCTCACGGCCGAGACGGAGGAGTTCGGTCTTGGAGGCGAAGGTTTCGAATGGTACATCTGGTTCGTGGACGGGAGACGGATCGCCTCCACGGCGGAACGGACCATATCCTTCGACGGTGTGGGCTACGAGGGGCGGACCGTGGAGATCCGGGTGGAGGCACGGACGAAAGACCGATTCGTCTCGGCGTCCGCCCTTTCCCTGGAGATCCTGCCTCCCGGAGGAGCCGGAGGAGATCTCCGGGTCCTCCTCGAACCTGATATCACCGAGGCCGCGGCCGGAACACCCCTCCGGTTTTCGGGCACGGCCTTCCCGAGAAAGGGCGGAGGAACCCTGAAATACCAGTGGTCCGTCAACGGGGAATTCGCCGGGGACGGAGACGCCCTTCATTTCGACACGGCCCCCTGGGAGGGAAAGACGGCGGAGATCGTCTTCTACGCCGCCCAGGTCCTTGACGGGACGGTGCTCTTCGAGGGATCGGCGTCCAGGAAGATCTCCGTCGTCAGGGAGGTCCCGCTGTCCGTTGCGCTGGAACCCCACCCGTCGAAGGTGGGCGATACCGAAACGATCCGGCTTGCCGTGAAGGATCCCCGGGACGGCGTTGAGTACGAATGGCACGAGTGGGACAGTGTCTCCGGGAAATGGAGCTCCGGAGCGGCCGTCGCGGGGAGACGGCTGGTGAAATCCGCTCGCGGCCTGGCGGGCCAGTCTCTCAGGTTCCGGGTGACCGCCCGGGACGGAAAGGGGCGGACCGCGGCCGCCGAGTCGGGGCTCATCGAGATCACGGAGCCCTCCTGGCCCGGTCCCGAAGAGGAGGAGCCGGAGGCGGACACAGAGAAGCCTGATACGGAGGCGGAAAAAAAGGACGATGAAAAGGTGGTCCCTCCAGGAGACGCCGGAGAAGGACCGGAAAAGGACGGAGCGGCTGATGACGGCGGGAAACTGCGGATCGAGGTTCCGGCGACGGTCATGGAAGGAGAGATCGTGACCGTGAAGGCCCTTCTGCCCCCCGGCATGGCCGAACAGGCCGCCGACTCCTTCCGGTGGAGCAGTGACCCCGGCCGGGGACGGCGGTCCTTCGTCATCCTCGGCGAGACCGTTGGGGGAACCGACGGCTTCGGCGGCGGCGGGGGAGAACGGACAGCCCGTCCCGAGACGGAGATCCAGTTCACCCCCCATCAGAACACCCGGGGCGTGAGGGGCAGCGTGGGTGTTACCGTCTACCGGAAGCTGCGGGGGAACCAGAAGGGAGCCCCCATGGAATCTCTCGCCGAAGCGTACAGGTCCGTGGAGGTCCTTCCCATGGGCTGTTCCGTGGCAGCTTCCCCGTCGTGGGCGGGAGGCCCCAACGAAGAGGGTGTGCTTCTCACCCTTGACGAGGATACGTCCCGGGGAAGCGTCCGGGGGGAGTTCCTCCTGCAGATCGGCACATGGAGGGGCAGGACCCTCGAATCGGTGAAGAAGCAGGTGGAGACCAACAACCAGTACGGAACCCTCGAGAGGGTCGCCGTGGACGGCTACGAGGGGTATCTCGCCGTCTCCGGCCCGTCGTACAACATCAAGCGATCCCCTGACGGCCGGTTCGTCACCGGCGGCCGGGTGGTGCTGAACGGCCTGGTGATCAGGGGAGAGGCAGCCCTCGACTTCCGGTCGGAGATAAAGTTCTCCCTGGCTGAGGACAACATCCCCGAGGACGACCCCGAGACGGCCCGGTTTGCCCGGGGACTTCTGTCGCAGCTCCGGTCCATCCTGGCGAGCATCCGGGTGGTCCCGGACCCGAAGCGGACCACGGGACCGGCGGACGCAGCCGGGGAAGAGAAAAAGGACGCGGCCGTCACGCTCCGGAGGGTGAGCCCTCCGGCAGGCCCCGTGACCGCCGGAATGCCCGTGGAACTCCTGGCGTCGGCGGAAGGAGCGAAGAAAGGAGACCTGTTCTTCCGGTTCGAGCCCTCCACGGAGGTCTCCTTCTCCCCTCCGGAATCGGAGGAGGGGCGGACGAAAGCCGTCTTTTCCGAACCCGGAACGGTGCGGATCTGGGCCGTTGCCCTGGACGGGAACGGCACCCTCGGCGAATCGGAACAGGTCGAAATAGAAGTGGTCGGGCCTGAACTGACCGTCACGGCCACGCCCCCGAAGCCGAAGGTGGGGCAGGAGGTGCATGTGAAGGCCGGGGCGAAGCCCGGACTGCCGGAAGGAGCTTTCGTCGCGTGGACCCTGGAGGGAAAGGCGTCCCGCAGCGGGGCGAAAGCCGCGGATTCCACGGAATATTCCTTCCTCCCCCGGGAGGCGGGGAAGTATGTCCTGAAAGCGGAGGCCAGAAGTCCGGGAGGGGAGACCCTGGCGGAGAAAACGCTGGTCCTGGAGGTGGCGGGGTACGAGGTGGCCGTGACGGTTCTCGGCCCGTCAGGCCCCCGACCGCAGGAATGGGTGCAGGGGCAGGGCCTCAGGACCGTGGAAAAGGACACCTTTCTCCGGGACGAACACGTCCGGATAAAGGCGGAAGTGAAGGACGCCGATGCGCCGAAGGATCTCCGGTGGAAGTGGATTCCGGGGCCGGAGACGTCCCTGGCGTCTTCGGGCATCGGGCAGGAGGCGACCCTGTACGGCACCGCCGCCGGAACGGCATCGGCCCGGGTGGAGGTGCGGGACACGGAGGACCTTCTTCTGGGCGCGGCCTCCGTTTCTTTCCCCGTGACGGAGCTGCCCCCCGAGCTGAAGGCTCCTC